>NZ_JBTLRD010000006.1:0-268739 GCF_054584775.1 Polaribacter litoreus
AATTTCGTGGTGCTCTCAAATTGAATTATTGAATCTATTTGGGTTTTTGAATATTTGCGAGTATTCTCACTAATCGCTTCTGATTGTTCTTTACTAATTCCGTTTTCTGCTGTTTTAGCATGCAATGCATAAGGCACACTCAATATTTGGCTTGTAGCTATTATTTTATAATCATTTCCTCCTTCAGGATCTATTTCAGTTTTTATATAATAGCTACCATTACTCCAATCTATTTCACTAAAAACTCCTTGAATAACTGAACCTGTTCCTATTTCTAAACTCACTAACCCATTACTATTAGTTGTAGGTGTTTGCGTTTCAACATAAACAGCATCAGTCCCTTGCAAAATACTAATTTGCATACCTACTTGTTGAGTTACAAGTAATACATTATTTGCATCTCTTAACACAGCTTGGTAGCTCATTTTTTCTGGAGTTTGAGCAAAAGTGTTAATGCAGGAGATTATAAAGAGAATTAGTACTAATAGATTTTTTTTCATAACTTTTTATTTTTTAATAATTTCTACTGATTTTAATAATTGTTTACCATTTGTGACTTTTAAGAAATAAACTCCATTTGAAATATCTTGTATTTCAATATTCGTATTTCTTTTAACAATTCGTCCTGTTTTTATTTGTTTTCCTTGAATATCAAAAAGTGTGTACTCAAGTTTATTATTAAGTGTATCTGTTGTACTAACAACAAAATAATCTGAAGTTGGATTTGGATACGTTAATAGAGTGAAGTTTTTTGGTGAAAAATCTGAGTTACTCAATACCTGAAATTCAAATGCTTGTTGAACTCCTTGAGCCATGAAGCCATTATCATTATTGCTTGTAGTGTAAACTAATTGACCAACTGTAAAGGTTAAAGAGCCTGTATCACTTTTGATGTTTCCGCCAGAAGATGCATATGTTGCTTGGGAGTAAGTTAAAGGTGATGTACATAACAATACACCCAAAAGGATAGTTTTTTTCATAACAATTTTTATTAAAAACTTTTTCAGTGACAAATGTATAAAACAAATAATTGTTTCAACCTTTGTTTTTATAGTTTATGATACTTTAACAAATTTCTTAAGACATTAATCATATTCTCTTAGTTTTCGATTCTTTTTAATTAAATGATTTTAAAATATTTAGCGATTAATTTATTATACAATGGAATATCTAGTTCTGTAGGTAGGTTTTTAAGTGAATAAATTAACTACTAATTTAATATTTAGTTTTATTAAAAATTTTTATTTAAGACTGTTTTATAAAAAAGTCATTATTGTAATTTATGCTAATTAATCATTGAAATGATCTTAATAAAACGCTCTATTTTCTTCCTAAAACCATTTTGAGCATTAAAAATTTGATTTATAGCTCAAAATATGATTAAATTTGAGCGATAAAAAATAATTATATCGCTCATGACACATAAAATCTGGAATTGGTTACTCAAAAATTGGCCTCATTTTTCTTATAACAAGAATGTTTTAGAAAAATTAGAGCTTCTATTTTCTCAAAATACTGGAACTGTGTTTGGAGCTATCAAACATATTGAAAGTACTTCAAAAGATGATTTATTAGTTGATATTTTAAGTACCGAGGCCTTAAAAACTTCTGAGATTGAAGGAGAAATCCTGAATAGAAATAGCGTACAGTCCTCAATCAAAAAAAATCTTGGATTAAGTGTTGAAAATAGAAAGATTCCACCTGCGGAATTTGGGATATCAGAAATGATGGTAGATTTATATCTAAATTTTGATAAACTTTTATCACATAATCAACTTTTTGAATGGCATAAAATGCTAACCAATGGTAGAAGAGATTTAACAGATATTGGAAAATACAGAACTCATGAATCTCCTATGCAAGTAGTTTCTGGAAGATTAGATAAACCAATGGTTCATTTTGAAGCTCCACCATCTGAAACAATGAAAACAGAAATGGAGCAATTTATTACTTGGTTTAATGAAATACATCAACCCAATAATAATTCTACACTACCACTTGTAAAAGCAGGATTAACGCATTTATATTTTGTGTGTATTCATCCTTTTGAAGATGGAAATGGAAGAATAGCAAGAGCGTTAGCGAAAAAATCTATAGCTCTCAGTACAGGGCAACCTACTTTAATTTCTTTGTCTCATACTATTGAAGCCAACAGAAAACAATATTACCAAGCTTTGGAAAACAATAATACTACACTTGAAGTTACGGATTGGCTCAATTATTTTGGAAACACAATTATAGAAGCTCAACAAGACACTTTAAAACGTATTGATTTTATTATTGAAAAAACGAAGTTTTTTGAGCGTTATAAAGCCCAATTAAATGAAAGGCAAAACAGAGTTGTTCTTCGTCTTTTTGAAGCAGGATATACAGGATTTACAGGTGGACTAAGTGCAAAAAATTATATAAAAATTGCCAAAACATCCGAATCTACTGCCACAAGGGATTTAAAAGATTTAACTGACAAAAAAATATTTATTAAAACTGGTAAACTGAAAAGTACAAGATATCAATTAAATATTAAAACTAATTAATCTTTGATAATAGTACCTTAAAAAATGATGGTTTTACATTTTTTTATCTTAACTAACATAATCGTATTCGTATAGAATTACAAATATTTTATTTTTAGTAAAAGGTTAAAAAACTGTTGATTCATTTTAAATTGATTGAAGTTATAATAAAGTTTTATTTGTTTTTAATTTAATTGATTAACAAACACATATTTTTATGTAGTGCATGATGTAAAATATAAAAAATTCGGTAATTTAACTATAAATTTTCTATTGATACACCAAAAACAATAGTGTATCAACTTTTAGATTCAGTCACCTTTTGATTTAAATTTATGTTTAAAATATTTTGGGGGATTTTATAATGAAGGAGAATTACTATGCGTGTAAAACCTTACGGAAATCCGTAAGGTTTTTCTTATAAAGTATAATTTGATATTATTAAAATTAAGTATCATCAAAAACAATAATAAAGTACAAAAATACTTTACAATCTAAAATCAAATCTACAATTACAAACTATTAATTTTTATGATTTGTATGCATAATCACTGCTATAACAATACGTTAAATGTTAAAACAGGGAATTTAATGCCTAATAAATTTGGATTATTGTTTACTTTTTTTTAGATTTGATGTATGACTTTCAAATTCCCCCATTATGAAAACAAATTTCACAAAACAATTCGTTATTTTACTTACATGTGCAGCTGGTTTATACTTTACTGGTAAAAACTTGATTGAAATATCTAGTATTAGAACTTTAACAGACGCTGCAAATGTAATGGTCTTTTTTACATGCTTTTTTCCGTTTTTAATTACAGCACTGGTACTTATTAGAAAAAGTCTTAGATTTTTGATAAAATTTTCTGCGAATTAATCTTTATGATTTCAAAATAAGTGCTTCGTTAGCAGAATATTTTTAAAAAAGTTTTAAGTAGTATTACTAGAATAGTATTTATTCTTTTTAGTATTGCATTTTTTTAATATCATATATGCTTCACGAAACTACCTGTTTATTCGTGTAAACTTTTTGTCTTGTCATCGTAATTATACATCATCAATTTATATCTAATAAATTGATGATGTAATCAACAAACCTAAAACGTTGAGTATGAAATTAGCAAAAAAAATCATAATACTTAGTATCGCTTTATTGGCCGTTTTTTCATTTGCCAAGTTTAACAAGTTTAAAAAAAATAAAAACTTAACATCAAACGTAAATTTAGAAAAGGTAGATGTTATTGCACTACTTTCTCAGTTAGAATCGGGGTGCAGACCTCCAAATAAAGTAATGTTTTATGTTGATACAGAGATTATCAAAAAGCATCGTGGTTTTTCTGAAATTAGTGCTAGAATCTACATTATAGATCGAATTTCTGGAGCATCTAATGAATTAAGCAGTACGCATATTTTATTGCCTTATTATAAAGATGCAGTGATCGTAAACCACGAAAAAATTACAAATGGTAATTTAATAACAATTCAAAATGGTGATAAAATAATTGTCGACGGTAAAAAAGAGGCTTATTCTTTTAATGAATTAATAAGTTTTAAAACCATTTATAATAGCTACCTAAGGTCTTCAAATAAATTATTACATTTTAAAAAAGTTTAGTTTTTAGTTAATTGTTTGATTCAGTTCAAAAGCTCTGAGGTTTTACCTTGGGGCTTTTTTTAGACCTTACTGCATAAAAAAAATATTAGAATTCTTGATTTAAGAACACAATTGTACTTGTATACTCATAAAAAAATGCTGTCAACTTGTTTTCATTTTGAACCTCAGTTGGCATCAACTTAGAAATAATTCGTAATTGATTTATATTTACACCAAATAATTGAATTATATCGATACAAAGTATATCAATTACAAAGCCTAATGACGAATGGCTGAAAACACAAGTAAATGAAAAAGAATATTCAAGCAGAAGCGAATTGGTAAATGACTTAATTAAACAAGCAAGAAAACAACACGTCGAAATTGATTGGGTTCGAACTAAGTTGGAAAAAGCTGAAAATAGCGGATTTACAAGCAATTCAAAAAATGAAATTTTAGCTCAATCAAAAGATTTACTGCATTCTTTGAATCATTCTTTAAATATTTTGAAATTATTTCCCAAAGGCCTTTTTCAGTCGAATCGGTTGATCATATAAAAAAAGACTACAGAAGATGTGTTTGTGGAATAAATAGTATTTACTATAAAATAATAATGACGTTGTTGAAATAATGGCAATTGTAGGAAGACAAGATTTAAACGACTTACTGTAATTATAAATAATAAAAACTGTTGCCAACATAACATATAATTTACTGCTAACCTACTTATAAAAATCCTCACGGACTTTCTATTCAGTTTTTATTTGCTCAATTTTGCGCTTAAAACACGCAACAAACTATATCAAAAACCATATTCCTAGTAAATTTACAAATACATTTCACGGTATTTTAATTGACTGAACTTCTGTTTTTAAAGAAACCAAATTCATAAATAAACAATAACTAAATACTTACTTCACGTACTTATAACTATAATTTCTATTTTTTTTGATGACGACTGTATTTCTAAAGTTTTGTTAACGGTAAGTAGATACATTTTTATATTTTTTAGATGATATGTTGCAGTAAAATAAGGTAAATACCATGCGTCAGTTTTAATTATAAGGTATTTTTATAATCTAAATTTTACCTATGAAAATATTTTTCGCTCTATTGCTTTGCTTCTTTTCTACGCTTCTTTTGGGGCAAGAAAAACATAATTTATCAAACTTAATTCAACAAAAACTAGATAGTTTTTCATCAAGTAACTATCAGGAAAAAGTGTTTATTCATACTGATAAAAATGATTATCAAACAGGAGATATCATTTGGTTTACTGCATATATGTTAAATGCCTCTTCACATAAAAAATCAAACAAAAGTTTTGTACTGTATGCAGAGTTAATCAACAGTAAAGACAGTATTCTTTACAAGCATAAATTGTATATGAAAGATATTTCTACGCCTAGTGATTTTACAATCCCAAAAAAAGTAAAACCGGGCAAATATACCATTAGAGCTTATACCAATTATATGCTAAACGATGGTCATGACAGCTTTTTTACTAAAAAAATAAATATTTGGAGTAAAACTCTTGATGAAGACGCTATTTCTATACCAACTACTATTAATGCTTTTGATCCAGATTTACATTTTTTCCCAGAAGGTGGCTATCTAATTCATAACATAAAATCTATGGTAGCTATAAAACTTAAAAATCCAGTTTTTGATACTCTACCCATAAAAGTAAAAATAATAGATAATTTAAAAAGAAATATCACTTCTATTACCACCAATAAATTTGGTTTGGGTAAATTTTTTATTACACCAGAAATAAATAAAACTTACAAAGCAATCGTAAATTTTGACGGCAAAGAATACAGCTATCAACTGCCTATAACTCTAGAATTAGGCGAAAGTTTAGCTGCAATTCAAACTAACAAAGACCTTTTTGTTACCTTAAAATCAAACAAAAAAAATGGATTACAAGGGGCAACTGTTGCTATTCATCAAAGAGGAAATGCCATCTATACCAAAACTATTGTTGAAAACACCAAAACTAAAACTTTAAAATTACCTCTAACGTCTATACCTAGTGGAGTTGTTCATATAACACTTTTCAATTCAAATCATAAACCAACTGCAGAGAGATTAGTTTATATAAACAATACAGAAAATAATATTAACGTGTCTATTAAAAAACCAAAAGCTTATTATGTAAATAAGCGTAAAGTAGATTTACAAATACAAATAAACGATAAAACAAATCAAGATTTAAAAAGTGTTTTTTCGTTAACTGTTAAAGATTTAAGAGATGAAGATGATCAACTTAAAGAAAACATAAAAACTTGGTTGCTCTTAAATTCAGATATCAAAGGAAAAATTAAAAACCCAAACTATTTTTTTAAAGACAATACCGACAGAAAAAGAAAATATTTGTTAGATTTAGTAATGATGACCCATGGTTGGCGTCGTTTTAAATGGCAAAATTTGCTTCAAAAATCATCATTTAAAAAAGAATATGATGTAGAAAAGGGGTTTATAATTTCTGGTAGAACCTATGATATGCGTAAAAACAATAGTCCTATACCAGCACAAACAAGACTTACATTTTTGGGGAAAACTATAGAACAAGAACCCACAAGAAAAGCAAATAAATTAGGGGAGTTTAGTTATGGTCCTTTTGTATATTTCGACTCATTGCCTGCTGTTATAGAAGCTCGTAAAACAAGCTTTAAATCAAAAAGAAACCGAGAAAGAAAAGTTTTAATTATTAGAAATAATAAAAAACCAAGTCCGAAAATTTATAAAGATACGCTCAAACATTACAGTGATACACAAGCTACAAAAGAACTAGAAGCCTACAAAAAGTTTTTAAGCAATTTCGAAGATCTTTTTAGACAAAGTGATTATGTTTTAGATGAAGTAACCATAAAAGGTGAACTAAAAGACGATTTCGAAAAACGAAAAGATGCAATGAGCAAAAGAACCTCATATGGTGATGCGTTTAATAGGTACGATATCGAAAATCAACCTGCTACTAGAGCAACAGCATTAGATCTTTTTTATACTGTTCCTCGTATAAATGTAATTCGAGATTCGTTGTATGTTAAAAATGTACCTAATAATATACCTTTAATTTTATATGATGAAATGCCTATTGATGTGCTAGATCTACAAAATATAGACGCAGGCGAAGTTTCTTTTATAGATGTTTTGATAGGTGAAGAGGCTTCTATGTTTACCAGTGGTGGGGCAGTTATTTCCATGTATTCTAAATTAGGAAATGGAAGTGGCCTAAACAGTACTATATACCGTAAACCTGGAATCATCGACTTTAAAGCTGTTGGCTTTTATACGGGTAAAGAGTATTATCCTTCAGATCCTAATGATTTGGAAATGCAATTTAAATCAGACCAAAGAACGACTTTGCATTGGGAACCTAAAATAGAAAAAAACAGTAAAGCTCCTATAGAAGTATCATTTTATACTTCTGATTACGATAGTAAGTATGTTATTGAAATTCAAGGAATTACTAGAATCGGAAAACCTTTTTACAAAACCGACTTTATTACGGTCGAGTAACTTTTATATCTAATTTTTCATTAAATATAAGATTTTGAGTTTTATAAAAGAAATCCATAAAAACAACATATTACATGTTCTTTTAACACTTTACATGGTTAATAAATAGAAATTCAATTTACTTATTGCCAAATAATAGGTTTGGATAATAATACTTACAATTTTTTACAGTTTTTACCAATGCTTTGTACCCATATTATTTTTCTACGTATTCATGAAAATCACTACCAATAGGTGAACCATCAGGAATTTTTGGAGCCGCTATTTTTTTAAACGAAGTCAGATTTTTTAGATAACCATCTATCATTTTTACTAATGCAGCATCATAAATTTTCTGAATTCCTGAAGCATTTTTATTTTTTAAATACGTTTTTATTTCATCTAACTTGTATAAAACAATGGCATTTACCTGTTTGTACTGATTTTTATAAGCACCTAAATAAAATAATTGCTCTAAAACTTTAGTATTAATTACGTTTTGCAATTCTTGATGATAAGTATCTTTGTGTGTTTTTTTGATGGATACATCAGTTAAATCATCAATTAATTCATCTAATCCCAGTTGATTTTTATCCAAACTTTTATGCGCTATTAATCGAGACATTCTTTGCGGATTTAATAGCAAATTCAAAGTCATATCAGAAGCAGTTTCTACAGCAGAAAAAGCATCAAAAGCAACACCTAACTTACTTTTAAAAGATTCTCTAGATCTGTAATAACCTATTGCTCTTGGTGGAAATAAATCTAATTTTTCTTTAGGAATCGCAATTTCATCCACAGAAATCGTTTTTAAAATGGCATTTAAAGCCTTTCTTTCTACATCACCAGAAACTCTTTTTACCACTGTTTGGTTACCCCCTTTAACAGCATAACTATAGTCTAAACCTCCAATTAATTTGGTGGTTGCTTCTGTTTGAAAACGATGTAAAAAGTACAAAGGCACAAACACATCTTCTAAAACAGAATAAGGCTGACCTGATTTTATATTATCTGTAGAAAAATTAGAAATTGCTGTTTTTCTCACTTTTAGAAGATTGTTTAATTCGTCGTAAATATTAGCTCCATTATCCCATAAATGAGCTGTTGCACTTGCACTTCCTTGAGGTCTTGCATCAGAATCTGATAAATATTTTAAACCTTTTGCATAAGCATCTCTTAAAATTTTATCTAGTGCTTCACTTTCATTGGTGCCTTTAGGAAAATCTTCATACGAATAAGCAACAGTAACTTTATCCCAAGCACCAATTTTATCATCATAAGCATTAGAAAAATCTATTTTACCGTTTTTTAAAGTAAACTTCGGATGTGGATAATCCATCACAGAAGTTCTACCATTGGTACTAGCCGCAAAATTATGACTAAAGCCAAGAGTATGACCTATTTCGTGTGCAGACAATTGTCTTATTCTAGCAATTGCCATTTGCATTGCAAAATCATCATCAGCCGTTTTATTTTTAAAAGGAGCTTGTAAAGCTTGCGCAATTAAATAATCTTGACGAATACGTAAACTTCCCAAACTTACATGTCCTTTAATAATTTCTCCAGTTCTTGGATCAGAGATGTTAGAACCATAACTCCAACCTCTTGTAGATCTGTGTACCCATTGCACAACATTATAACGTACATCTAACATATCTGCGCCTTCTGGTAACATTTTAAACTGAAAAGCATTTTTATAACCTGCAGCTTCAAAAGCTTGATTCCACCAACGACCACCATCTAACAGTGCAGATCTTACTGGTTCTGGAGTACCTCTATCTAAATAATAAATTATAGGTTCTACTGGTTCAGAAATTGCGGCTTCTGGATTCTTTTTTTCTAAACGATGTCTGTAAATAAAGCGCTTTGTAATCGATTCGTTTACAGGGGTAGAATAATCTAAATAACTCATTTGCCAAGAACCTGAACGTGGATCATATTTTCTTGGTTTGTATTTATTGTCTGGCAATTCTACAAAAGAATGATGCTGATTTACAGTTACAGCACTCGCATCTGGTACAACACTTCTAATATTTCTTCCTTTTGGAGTTCCTTTAAAAGTTAATAGAATATCGAACTCAACATTTTTAGGAAACGCTTTAGTTCTTTCTAAATTAAAAGCACTTCTGCTTTTGTCTAAACTGTAATTCCCTTCTTTGCTTCTTGCCAATCTTGCAGCAACTCCATGAGCATCTCTCATAAAAAAAGAAGTTGCATCTACTAAATACGTATCATTTTTAGTTTCTTTAACTACAAATCCGTGTAAAACTGATTTTGCAAAAGCTTCTCTTACTGAGTTTTTTTCTTCTTTATTATCTGTAATGGCTCTAAAATCTAAATTTGGTTGTACCATTAAAATTTTATTACCCGCTTTTTTAAAATGAACGACTACTCCACCTCCTAATTGTCCTCTATCTAATCCAATATCATTAGAACCTAAACCTTCAGAAAGCGAACGCACATAGAGAAATTCTTGATTTAACTTATCTATTTGTAAAAAGATTTTATCCTGATTTTCATCATAATAAAAAGTAAAATAGCCCTCGTACTTTGTAATTCCTTTTTTAAGATTTTTACCAGATTTCTCTGTAAAAAATTGCGAAAATCCGTTAAAATAAAGCGATAAGAAAAGTAATAGAAGTAGTGATTTTTTCATTGTAAAATTAATTTTTATAAATCTATAAAATAAGTATTAGCTTTAAAAACCTAAAATCTTAAAATTTCATTTATTTTTGTTTTTCGAATTTATACAAGCTACACTGTATAAAAATTAGCTACTTTTTACTCATTATTTTTATTGATGATGTACGTAGCAAAACAAAATTTATGATTACACAAGACCAACTTAAAGATATTGCAACAAGAATTGAGAAATTAAAATCTTATTTAGAGATTGATAAAAAACTCATAGAAATAACGAATGAAGAAGAAAAAACAGCAAATCCAGATTTTTGGAACGACCCAAAAGCTGCAGAAGTTGTTATGAAAGAATTGCGTTTTAAAAAGAAATGGGTAGAAGATTACAACAAAGCCATTACTTTAAATGAAGACGTAAATGTTCTTTATGAATTTTATAAAGAAGGTGAAGTTGAAGAAAGTGAAGTAATTGAACAATTTGAAAAAGTAAGCAATTTTTTAGAAGATATTGAATTTAAAAATATGCTTTCTGATGAAGGCGATTCTTTATCTGCAGTAATACAAATTACGGCTGGCGCAGGTGGAACAGAATCTTGTGATTGGGCAGAAATGCTATTTAGAATGTACACAATGTGGTCTGAAAAACAAGGCTTTAAATTAAAAACACTCAATTACCAAGCAGGAGATGCAGCAGGAATAAAAACAGTTACTGTAGAAGTTACTGGCGATTATGCTTTTGGTTGGCTAAAAGGCGAAAATGGTGTACACAGATTAGTGCGTATTTCTCCTTTCGATTCTAATGCAAAACGTCATACCAGTTTTGCTTCTGTTTATGTATATCCTGTTGCTGATGATTCTATTGAAATTGATATAAATCCAGCAGATATAGAAATTACAACTGCAAGATCTAGTGGTGCTGGAGGTCAAAATGTAAATAAAGTTGAAACTAAAGTTCAGTTAACACATAAACCATCAGGAATTCAGATTTCTTGTTCTAATTCACGTTCGCAACACGATAATAGAGCAACTGCAATGCAAATGTTAAAGTCGCAATTGTACGAAATTGAATTGCAAAAACAACAAGCTGCCAGAGATGATATTGAAGCCAATAAAATGAAAAATGAATGGGGAAGCCAAATTAGAAATTATGTAATGCATCCTTATAAATTAGTAAAAGATGTAAGAACTGCGCACGAAACTGGTAATGTAGATGCTGTAATGGATGGCAATATCAATTCCTTTTTAAAAGCTTATTTAATGCTAAATGGGCAGAAAGCCAGTAATCAGTAATCAGTATTCAGTAATCAGTATTCAGTAATCAGTATTCAGTATTCAGTAATCAGTATTCAGTATTCAGTAATCAGTATTCAGTAATCAGTATTCAAAATTAAAAACTTTGAAACATTGAACCTTAAACCTTAAAAATTTAAAAACATGATAAAAATATACCACAATCCAAGATGTAGAAAATCTAGAGATGGATTACAATTATTAGAAAACTCAGGTAAAGAATTCGAGATTATTAAATATTTAGAAACTGTACCAAGTGAAGCTGAGTTAACAGAAATCATCAATTTATTAGGGATTACTCCTATTCAATTGGTTCGTAAAACCGAGAAAATCTGGAAAGAAAATTATAAAGGCAAAGAATTGTCTGATGTAGCAATTATAAAAGCTATGGTAGAAAATCCAAAATTAATAGAACGCCCTATAATTATCAATAAAAACAAGGCTGTTATAGGCAGGCCTACAGAAACGATATCATCCATAATTTAAAGCTTAACTATTATTAAAAGTTGTTTAACTTTTTTTTAACTAATTTAAACTAAACTTAAATAGAACTTTGCAGTCTAAATAAAAAAACCAACTAGTCTTGATTAAAAAAATTATTCTGTTTAGCTGTTTATTAACATCAGCAATTCTATTTTCACAAAAAAAAACAAATTCTAACGAAGTTTCTATAACTGGTAAAGTTGTAGATTCAAACTCTAATCAACCTTTAGAGTATGCAACTATAGTTTTAAAAGATGTTGCTACGAAAAAGATTTCTGGTGGTATTACAGACGTTGATGGTAATTTTAATATCAAAACACCAAAGGGTACTTACGAAATAAGCATTGAGTTTATTTCTTTTGAGTCTAAAAAATTTCCAAAAAAGGTAATTAATTCCAACTTAAATTTAGGCACCATAAAATTATCCGAAGACACAAGTTCGTTAGAAGAGGTGGTTATCATCGCAGAAAAAACCACTGTAGATATTCGTTTAGATAAAAAAGTGTTTAATATTGGTAAAGATTTATCAATTCGTGGAGGAAATGCAAGTGATGTTTTAGGTAATGTACCTTCTGTTCAAGTTGATGTTGAAGGTGCTGTAAGTTTAAGAGGTAATGAGAATGTTACCATTTTAATTGATGGTAGACCAAGTGCTTTAGTAGGTTTAAATGGTGCTGAAGCGTTACGACAAATACCTGCTGAGGCTATAGAAAAAGTAGAGGTGATTACCTCTCCTTCTGCCAGATATGATGCTGAAGGTACAGCAGGAATTCTAAATATCATTTTAAGAAAAAACAAATTAACAGGCTTTAATGGTTCTTTACAGTTAGACTTAGGTGTTCCTGCAAGAGTTGGTGCAGCTTTTAATGCAAATTGGAGAACTAAAAAATGGAATCTTTTTACAAATACTGGTTTTAGATATAATGAAACTCCAGGAAATTCTTTCTACGATTCTCAGTTTTTATCAGCAACCGCTCAAAATGCACAAGTTACTGAACGAAGAAATTTTGATAGATTAGGAAGGTCTATTTTTACAAGTTTCGGTGCTGAGTATTTTTTAACTAAAAACTCTAGCATTATTGCAAATATTGTTTTTAATGGTGGTAATGATGATGATGTAAATAGCAATAATATTGAAAGGTTTGATACTGTTGGCAACATTAATGAAGCTACTTTTAGAACTGAAGGTGAAGGCGAAGATGAAGAAAGAATTCAATACACCTTAGATTATGTTAATAATTTTGATGATAAAGGAAAAAAATTAACCATCAATCTACAATATTCTACAGAAATAGAAGACATTTTAAATAGTATTACAGAAATAGATACACAAACAGATATTTTAAACGATTTAGAAAGAGTTTTAGAAGATCAAAACGAAAATCGTGCTTTATTACAAATTGACTATGTACATCCTGTTGGAGAAAACATTCAATACGAAGCGGGTTATAGAGGTAATTACAGAGATATTTTTAATAGTTTTTACTTAGAAGAAAGACTTGTTTTTCCTGATGGCCCTTTAGTTCCAGATACTGGGTTAAATAACTCCTTTAACTATGAAGAGTTTGTAAACGCAGCCTATTTTCAATATGGTCAAAAATTTAATAAATTTAATTTATTGATGGGGTTACGTTTTGAGCATACATCTGTAGAAATAGATCAAGAAGTTTTAAATGATGCCGCAAAAAGAAATTACAGCAATTTATTTCCAACGTTAAACTTAGGTTATGAATTTAGAGATGGAGAAAACATCACGTTAGGCTATAATAGAAGAATTAGAAGACCAAGAGGTAGAAGTTTAAACCCTTTTCCTAGTAGATCTAGTGAAGCAAATATTTATACGGGTAATGTAGATTTAAATCCGGTAATTACAGATGCCTTAGATTTTGGATATCTAAAACGTTGGGAGAAGTTTACGTTAAGTTCATCAATTTATTATAATATTAGTAATGATAACTGGGAAAGAATTCAAGAAGATACAGGTGAAATTACAGATAATGGCGATCCTATTACTAGAAGGTTTCCTATCAACTTATCAACAGAAGAAAGAGTTGGTTTAGAGTTTACCTTAAATTATAGACCATTTAAAATTTGGAATATCAATAGCGACTTTAATTTGTACAGAGTTACTAGTGATGGAGATTATACAAACCCAACCACTAACGTATCACAAAGTTTCGATTTTGTAAATACCTCTTACTTTATAAGATTAAATCAAAAAATCACTTTACCTGGTAAAACAGATGTTCAAATTAACTCTAATTACAGAGGTCCATCAGAAAACGCACAAACTAAAAGTCAAGGTGTATTTAGTGTAAATCTTGCTGCAAGTAAAGATATCTTCAACGAAAAAGCATCTATAAGTTTAAATTATAGCGATGTTTTTAATAGTAGAATAAGCAGAAGAACTACTAACATTCCTGGTTTTTTAGACCAATACTCAGAATTTCAATGGAGAGAGCCACAATTTAGAGTAAGTTTGGTATATCGTTTTAATCAAAAGAAAAAAGAGCAAAGAGGAAACAGAGATAATGATGGTGGTGGAGAAGAGTTTGAAGGATAATTTTTTGGGCGTTCGAGCGGGCTTTACATTGCAATCTTTTGCTCATGCTTCACAAAAGGATTTCCATTTCAATCCCTAACGCAAATTTTAAAATCATAAAAAAACTCGTAAAGCAATAGCATTACGAGTTTTTTAATATATTTTAAAAAGGAAAATTATTTACCTTCTGCAGCTTTTTTAGCTTCTTTCTTTAACTTTAAGTTTTCCAAAATTGTACCACCAATCCAGTAAGGTACTACAAATGTTAATAAAAAAATTAACAACCAAAAGCCAGCTGTAAAAATAAACATAAATAAAACTAATCCTGAAAATTGTGAAAAATCTAACATTTGTGTGCTTTGAAAATTATTTATCACAAAAATAATATTTATTTTTAAAAATTCATATCAAAAAAACTTTTTTTTAGCTTTTAAAAATGATATTTATCAACTTTATCTGCTAATTGTTTTTTGTAAATTTGTTACATCTAAAATTTATAGTTAAAATGACAAAATATAGAGTAGAAAAAGATACCATGGGTAAAGTAAATGTGCCTGCAGATAAATATTGGGGAGCACAAACTGAACGTTCTAGAAATAACTTTAAAATTGGTCCTGCTGCATCAATGCCTTTAGAGGTTGTTTATGGTTTTGCATATCTTAAAAAAGCGGCAGCTTATACAAATACAGAACTTGGTGTTTTATCCTCAGAAAAAAGAGATTTAATTGCTCAGGTTTGTGATGAAATTTTAGAAGGTAAACACGATGATCAATTTCCGTTAGTAATTTGGCAAACGGGTTCTGGTACACAATCTAACATGAATGTGAACGAAGTTATTGCAAACAGAGCTCATGAAATTGCTGGTAAAGTTATTGGTGAAGGTGATAAAACCATTCAACCCAATGACGATGTAAACAAGTCGCAATCTTCTAACGATACTTTTCCAACAGGAATGCACATTGCTGCTTATAAAAAAATTGTAGAAACTACAATTCCTGGAATTACGCAACTTAGAGATACTTTACAAGCAAAATCAGAAGCTTTTAAAGATGTTGTAAAAATTGGTAGAACGCATTTAATGGATGCTACTCCTTTAACATTAGGTCAAGAATTTTCTGGTTATGTAGCGCAATTAAACTTCGGTTTAAAAGCATTAAATAATACATTAGAACATTTATCTCAACTAGCTTTAGGAGGTACAGCTGTTGGTACAGGTTTAAATACACCCGCTGGTTATGATGTTTTAGTTGCTAAATATATTGCTGAATTTACAGGAATGCCTTTTATAACAGCAGAAAATAAATTCGAAGCTTTAGCTGCACACGATGCTTTAGTAGAAACACATGGAGCTTTAAAGCAAGTTGCGGTTTCTTTAAATAAAATTGCCAACGATATTCGTTTAATGGCTTCAGGACCAAGATCTGGAATTGGAGAAATTATAATACCTGCAAACGAGCCAGGTTCTTCTATTATGCCAGGTAAAGTAAACCCAACACAATGCGAAGCTATGACAATGGTTTGTGCACAAGTTATGGGTAATGATGTTGCTGTAACTGTAGGTGGAACTCAAGGACATTATGAGCTAAACGTTTTTAAACCAATGATGGCAGCAAATGTGTTGCAATCGGCTCAATTAATTGGTGATGCTTGTGTTTCTTTTGATGTAAATTGTGCTGCTGGTATAGAACCAAATCACTCAAGAATTACAGAATTAGTAAACAATTCTTTAATGTTGGTTACAGCATTAAATACTAAAATAGGATACTATAAAGCTGCAGAAATTGCAAACACAGCTCACGCAAATGGAACAACTTTAAAAGAGGAAGCTGTTAATTTAGGATATGTTACTCCAGAAGAATATGACGAATGGGTAAAGCCCGAAAAAATGACAGGTAGTTTAAAATAATTGATATTTAGATAAAAGAAAGGTAATAACTGTAAAATGAAGCTGTCTTAAAAGTATTAAAATTTGTCATTTCGACTGTAATAGAGAAATCTTATTTATTGATAATTATTAAATACATAGATTTTTCGGCTTCGCTCAAAATGACATCCAAAGCTACTTTTCAGACAGTCTCATTTTAATATATAGTAAATTTAATATCTAAAAACCCAATGTGTAAACAAGTATTTTCCTGTACTTATTTTTGGTTTTATATAAACATAATGTAAATACAAAATTTTTCTAAAATAAAAACAAATGCAGAGTATATCAGATACAAAAAAACTTAAGTTTTTGGAGGATCTTCTCTAAAAGAAGATGGTAAAATATCTGGTATTAACTTTATTAAAAGTGGCAATAACAATGCACCACCTGGTAATAAAAAAACAGCTAAAGCTGGTATAGATTTACAAATATCTAACAATTGTTCTTTTACTTTTTCTTTCTCTTCTTCAGATAATTTTGAGTGTGTAGACTTGCGTATCAATTGCATTGCCTCTTTGCTTTGAGACAGTTCTTGAAATAATCTTAATTTATTTCTTTGCAATAATTCTTTTATCTCATCTACCGTTTTCATTACAATTTTCTACGTTTTCGCTCTGTTTTTAGCAAATTTAATTCTCTACTAGTTTGCCCAGCCACAGAGGTATTTTCTTCTGCTCTTCGAATTAAATACGGCATCACATCTCTTACAGGTCCAAAAGGTAAGTATTTTGCTACATTATATCCTTTATCTGCTAAATTATAACTAATATGATCACTCATTCCAAATAGTTGGCCAAACCATAATCGCTTATCATTTTCTTTAATGTTATATTTTTTTGCCAATTTCATCAATAAATAAGAACTCTCTTCATTATGTGTACCTGCAAAAATGGCCGTTTTTTTATGCTGCATCATATAATTTAAAGCTGTGTTATAATTATCATCTGTAGCCTTTTTATCTTTACAAATTGGAGAAGGGTATCCTTTTTCTTTTGCTCGCTCTCTTTCCTTTTCCATATAAGCACCTCTAACTACTTTCATTCCTATATAAAAATCTTTTTGTTGGGCTTTTTTATGCAACGCTTTTAAATAATCCATACGATCGTGCCTGTACATTTGTAAAGTATTAAACACAATAGCTTTTTCTTTATTGTAGGTTTCCATCAATTCTTCAATCAATTCATCTGCTGCATTTTGCATCCAGCTTTCTTCTGCATCAATTAAAAGAGGTACATCTTTTTGATGTGCAACCTTACACACTTTATGAAAACGAGCAACCACTCTACCCCACTCTTCTTGCTCATCTCTATTTAGTTTTTTTCCTTCAGATAATTTTTGATACAGTGCAAATCTGCCAAAACCTGTAGGTTTAAAAACTGCATATGGTATAGATTTTCGTTCTTCACAAAAGTTAATAATGCGTAGTATCTTTTCTAAGGCACCGTCAAAACTTACTTCTTGATCTTTACCTTCTACAGAATAATCTAACACGCTATGTACATTTCCATTCATATACATATTATCTATAATTGGTAAACAATCATCTTCTGTAACTCCTCCACAAAAATGATCGAAAACGGTACTACGAATTAAACCTTCTACAGGTAAATGTACTTTTAAGGCTAAGTTTGTAACAGCACCTCCTATTTTTACTAAAGGCTCAATTTGTATCAACCTAAACAAAAAATAAGCTCTTTCTAATTGCGAATCTGATTTTAACGCAAAGGCCACTTCAGTATTATCAAAAAGTTTCATACTACAACGTTTTAGTAAATACAAATATACCATTAGAATAGCAATTATTATAGAATTTGTTTTTAATTTGCACAATCAATAATAATACAAATGAAAACCATTCAAGCAGTTTCTTATCCTGTTCATTTTCAAAAAGAAAGCTATAGCGTGCTATCTAATTTAATCGATAAAAATAATTACTCAACTATCTTTATTTTGGTTGATGAAAATACCTTAGCGCATTGTTACCCTAAATTTATTCCGCATTTAACAACCGAGAAAAGAATAGAACTCATTGAGATTGAATCTGGAGAAATCAATAAAAATCTAGAAACCTGTATTGGCGTTTGGAATGCCATTACAGCATTAGGTGGAGATCGTAAAAGCTTACTAATTACTTTAGGTGGTGGTGTTATTACAGATTTGGGAGGTTTTGTAGCCTCTTGCTTTAAACGCGGCATAGACTTTGTAAACATACCTACTACTCTACTATCTATGGTTGATGCTTCTGTTGGTGGAAAAACGGGTGTAGATTTAGGCGTTTTAAAAAACCAAATTGGTTTGTTTGCAAATCCTGAAATGGTAATTGTTGATGCCGATTATTTAGTAACTGTTGCCCCTAGAGAAATAAAATCGGGTACTGCAGAAATTATTAAATATGGTTTAACTTATGATATCCATCTTTTTAATCAAATAAAAGACAATAAAAATTTAGAGATTAGCAACTTAATTTTTAGATCTGTTGAAATTAAAAATGAGGTAGTTTTACAAGATCCTAAAGAAAAGAACTTGCGCAAAATTTTAAATTTTGGACATACTTTGGGGCATGCAATCGAATCTTTTTACTTAGAATCTGAAGATAAAGAAAACCTTACACATGGTGAAGCTATAGCTATTGGTATGGTTTGTGAATGTTATATGTCATCAAAATTATTAGGTTTTCCAAAAGAAAATGTTGATGAGGTTAAAAACTTAGTCCTATCTATTTATGATAAAACCAACCTACTACAAGAAGATTTTTCATTAATCTTAGATTTATTAAAACACGACAAGAAAAATGTTAACGGGCAAGTGAATTTTGTGCTATTAAATGACTATGAAGATTTTAAGTTAGACTGTAAAGTGCCTTTAGAATTGGTTACTGAAAGTATGGAGTATTATAATCAGTAATTTATAAATCTTTAAGAACAATCAACTAAAATTATTTGAATATAAGAGGCTATCTGAAAAATAGATTTCCATGTAATTTTGATTAATGCTATACGTATTAAATTATCAGTATATAAGATTTCTCGATTACAATTAAAATGACAAGTTTTAACACTTTTCTGACAGCCTCTTAACCAAACTTTATGATTAGTTGCTTCTTAATATTTTGTGCAATACATAAGAGTGTTAAAGAATTATTGCTTTATAAATTTTTCATTTCGTATTCCATTATTTGTAAGCACCTTAGCTAAATAAATACCTTTTGCTAATGATTGTAGGTTTATACTATTACTAGTTGAGTATAAAATTTTCTTACCTAGTAAATTATATATTTCTACACTTTTAAATTCTAAATTATTAAATACGGAGATTGATATGGTTGATGTTGCAGGATTTGGATGTAATGATATATCTTTTGAATTTTCTACAGTAGGTGGCTGAGGACTAAAATATGGTATCCCAAAATTATAAGCTTCAACCCCAACTTTTTCTCCAATAAATCTACCAGGAAGATCATCTGCTGGTGGATGAATACCTCCCCAAATTCTTGATAAACTTGTTTGATCTGAAGCATCTCTATAAGTTGCCCATTGCAAAACTACATCCACTGAAGGGCCTTTTTCAAAAACCAAAAATTCATCTTTTTTGGCCACAAACTCGCCTATACCACCAGGAAAAAATTCATCTCCTGTAATAAGTGTCATGACTTCTGCTGCAGCTCTAGAAAATGTAGAATGACCAGATACATAACCTGCAAAAGGAGGTGTTACAAACGATGGCCTTTGATAAGGCCACCAGTTTTCAGCTAAAATCCAACCTACACCAGCTACATCTGTTTCAGAATTTGAAATAAAGTCGTGACCTTTCCAAGAATACAATTTTATCTTTCCTACATTTTGGTTATTTATGCCACTTAAGGCGTCACCAACTTCTACTGTTTCAATAAAACCTTCAATTAATGGAATGCCTCCAATATGATAATTGTCTAAATCAGGATTTGTACTTTGCCCCAATTCGCACATATATCTAATTGCAGAAATAGGTCGTATATAATCATACCACCCCTTTATACCCCATGCAGAAATGGCAGCATCATGCATAGCACCCGCTAAAATAAAATAGGCTTTTACATCCCATTCTAACGAACTTAATATTGCTCCTTGTCCATTAAACTTTTTTTCTAATTTAGGATGATCACTTACATAATTTAAAATAGTAAACCAATGACCTGGAGGTGTTTCAGAATCTGGACCATCTGCCCAAAACTCTGCAAGCACTCTTCCATAATCTCCTCTAGGAACCATTTGCACATCATAAGGCTGACCTGTTGATGGGTTTACAGAATGCCCTTTACTAATATCACCTCCTTCAATTAAATTATAAAAATCAGGAAAATCTGAAAACGATTTTGGCATGTTCTGTATATCAATATTTCCAATGGTATTTGGTGAAATATCTAATACAACACCATCTGAAGGATCTAAGTGAGAGCCCCAAACTGAAACCAATGAAAAGTTCCATTTATACTCGTCGTTTGCTGTGGTTTTATTTGTGATATCTAACTCTGGTGGCTGTCCAGGATTATGATAAACACGATATGCTTCTCCATTTCTTTCAAATAATTCACTATCAGATTCTGATAATGCAAAAGGAAGTACATTGCCCCATTCTGCACCTAAAAAACTTGGCACAGATCCTGTAAATAAATTTCCACTTTGATCTATAAAAGTGTTAAACGATAAAGGTTGCCAACGATTAGGATTTGACAATCCTGTGGGCTGCCCAAATACACTTAAATTTAGTGCTGAATTTACGGGTTCATAAAAAGAGTTTTCATAATCATTACCCTCATTAGAACCATCATTTTTACCATATTCAATAAGCTTTTGGCCAATATAATTTCCTAATGCAGCTGCATCTCCAGTTTCATAATCAACTGAAGTAAAAGATGTATCAAACCCTAACTGATCCATGATTAAACTAAAACGTTCTAAACTTTTTTCGGCTCCAGGAGAATTTTTAAAACGATGCATTAAAAGTCGATAAACGGCATAACTCATTGCTTTTTTTTGAGAAACATCTTCTGTTTCTAAAGGTGTAAATTCCTTTAAATTACTTGTAAAGCCATGTACAGTATTTCCTATAAAATATGGCCTTGCAGTATTGTTGTAAATAGCCCAACTATCAAATAAAGCTACTGAGGTATGGAATAAATTACGTGCATGCACAGTTGGCCTTGCAAAATCTTTACGAATAGCTTCTAAAAGGGCTTCGTTCCAAATTCTTGCTATTGAAACATTTTCTGAGACATTATTTATATGGAGTGCTACATTAAGACTTGAAATATCACTAATACAATTTTCGTTAAAAACTTGCGCTCTGACAACTCCTAAAGGTTCTAAACCCCAGGTTACAGATATTGAATTAGTACCCTGACCTTCAACAATATGACCACCTTCTACTGTCCATATAATTTGATTATTTTCTAAAAGATTATAGTTGTAAGTATCTGTATTATTAAAACCAGATTCAGTTACACCTGTAATTTCTGTAGCCAACAAATACTCACAACTGCCATCATCTCTTGTTGCTAATGGATTATAATTACACGATTTTGGGTCTGTACAGCCATAAATATAGTTGGCTGGTTGTACAGTAAGAACCTCTAAATCCTTACCCTCTATAGCCTTGAAATACTCGTTTATTTCAAGGTTTTGATAAGTTTCAGTAAGACCTAAAGGCCACTTAATGGTTAGTTTTTTTATTATTGTTGCGTCTGCTAAACCAAAATGAACAGCTTGTAAACTTTGTGATAAAAAACCAATACCAGTATAATAGCGATGAAAAGTACCTTTGTCTGTTTCAACTGAAATTGTGGTTCCAATTGCATCTCTATTAGACACTGTACCTTGTAAAGATAATTTAAACCAACTGAAATTATTTGCTTGATTAGGCTCAATAGTTTGGTTACTGTAAAAATAGGAAGCCCTATCAAGGTTAGATACAAATAAATCTAAATCGCCATCATTATCAAAATCAAAAGAACAAGCACTATACCCTTTTGAAACATCATTTAATTGTATTTCTGATGAAATATCTTGAAAGGTATCTTGACCTTCATTTTGTAAGTTTTTAAAGTAAAAATTATTTTCTGGTCCACTTAATTCAAATCCGTTAACAATAAACAAATCTTCATCTCCATCTAAATCAAAATCAGCAAAAATATTATCCCAAGCCCAACCTGTTTCTTTTACATTTTTATCTTGAGCTACATCTGTAAAGGTGTTATTTCCATTATTTTTAAGCAATACATTTTCATTGATATTGGTGATAAAAAAATCGAAATTTCCATCATTATTATAATCGTTTATAGCAATACCCATGTCATCTTTTGCATGGTCTAAACCATAACTTGCAGCATCTTCAAAACTATCTATTCCATTTACATTGATTAATAGTTCATTAGGTTCATCTAGATCATTAGATATATAAATATCTAACCAACCATCTTTATTAAAATCGTATGGAAAAGCTAAAAAGGAAGGCCTATTTTTTTTGGAACTTGCAAATTTTAGTGATTCGTTTTTAAAAGTTCCATCACCATTATTGATGTAAAAACTATTGTAATCGCATTCACCCCAATCAGAAATATAAATATCAAGAAATCCATCATTATTAACATCGAACCAAGTGGCACTTGTATTTAGACAATTATTGGTGCTTTTTATACCTGCTTCTGTAGTTTGTTCTGTAAAAGTACCATCTCCATTATTATGAAAGAGTTGCACTTTATATTGATGTGTAAAAAATAAATCAGGGAAGCCATCATTATCATAATCACCCCATGAAGCCCCATATTTTACACCTTCTAAGGCAGGATTTGATGGTGTATAACTTATAGAAGGAAATAAATTTGATATGCCCGACTCTCTAGTTACATCTGTAAATGACCCATTGTTATTATTTTTAAACAGTTTACTATGTGTTTTTTCATCGCCATTTACATCTTTTCTTGCTCCGACAACAAAAATATCTAAATCTAAATCTCCATCATAATCAGCTACTGCTATACCATTATTTTGTTCTAAAACACCTAAACCTGCTAAATCTTGAATTTGCTGAAAAGTTTGAGTGTGTAAAGTGTTAGTGAAAAGTATAAAGAAAACAAATAAAAAAAGGATATATTTCATAATAACTCAACTAAATTTAAATATCATCCAAATGCTTAGTCATTGATAAACTGATTTATTTTAAAAACGATTTAAGATTATGGTTGTCTGCTAATTAATGTGTAGTTCTAAAACACTCCATCTGTTTTGAAATATATTATAATATAAAATAAAAAAAGTATTTAAGAGTATACAAGAAAAAACTTGTAGAATGAAAGTTAACTCTATTTTTTTAAAGAAGCATTGATGATAGGTAGGTGGTTATATTTTAAAAAACGAGTTAATTAAAAATTAATTAACTCGTTTTACCAAACTTAATAAAAAACTAAATAATTAATTATAAATCTCTAATTGCATTACAGATAGTAGGCAAATCGAAATTTTCGTATAGGTTTAGCATTTCTTGTTCTGTTAAAGGAGGAGTTACTTTCCATCCACCATACCAGAAACCAAATTGATATTTTACACCTGCCTCTAAACAAGGTGATTTTCCATTTAATCTAGAGTTAGAAACTCTATCAAAATAAGACCAAGACCTATCACTTTCTTTTTTATAGTACACATACAGATTGTTTAATAAGTAAGTGGCATCAGGACACTCTAAGCTTAAATCTAAATTTCTTTCTTGATAACAGTCTGGGTTTGATATATCTATAGTTTGCCCATCCAAATCACATTTACTAACTTCTTCACTATAAATTACTTTAAATCTTCTTTCTTGGTAGCTATAGTAGTACATTGTTAGAATCATATCATCTCTAAGCATATTTAATGCTCTATTTCTATAATATCTAATATTTCTACTATTTACTTCGTAAGTACCATCAAAATACATATATCCCCATCTTAATGCTCTTTGTGGATTGTATTTATTAGCTACATGATAACGATAAAACGTTCTTTTTCCATCATTTTTAAATGTTACTCCACTTGATAAGGTATTACAAGATGGTGTTATTTCAAATCCGTAAGGATAAATACCAGGTCCTGCAGGAATGGTAACCCTAAAAGAAAGGTAAGTACGACCCCACCAAGAAGTTCTACTTGTTAATGGAATGTCTGCAATCTTTGTATTGGTATTGTTAAATGTTCTATAAAAAGAAATGATATCTCCTGCTTTTGCTCTTTGTCCTGTATTTGGGTTAATGGTATTGCTATTTACACTAAAAGAATAGGTTGTTGGTCTAGATACACCAGAAACTCTTCTACCATTTACATAGTAGTAAATACAATATAATGATCCTATTGGTGATAAATAAGAACCTGTTATATTATTTGAGCTAGTACTTTTAGCTGGGGCATCAATTTCTAAACTACCTGGAAATTCATTAAACCCACCTGCTAATGTTTCTGGGTTTGTTGTAATTTCAGAAAGTTCATCTAAAGTAGGAATAGTTGTATCAAAAGCTTGTAATTCTACGGTTACACTACCCCCTGTAATTGTATTACCATTTTCGTCATAAAACTCAGTATCTGCAGGTATAGAAACTTCTACAACATCATCTTCATCATTTGCTGGAGGAACTTCTAATAAAATTTCTTGAGTTGTTTTGTTATCTGTTAAACCTTCTGTAACAGATTGAAAGGATACAGCCTGTGGTAAATCTGATTCTTTTAACATAGAAATTTGAACTTCTTGTATGTCACTTCCATCAAAATTAACCTCTTGAGTTTTGGATACATAACCGCTTGCGCTAATTACTGCTGTTACACTTATTGGGTTTTCTGCACTTACAGTAGCATTTCTATTGATACCTAGAGTTACAAATCCGTTTTCTATTTTATAATCTCTTGTACCATTTACAGTGTATATTTTATCTGCATCTGCTCCTGAAAAGCTTAAATCTAAACTTTCTGATATGTCAGAACCATCTTTAGCATTAAAAACTTTCAAATTTACGATGCTAAACACAGGCTCAGCAGATACTTTTATTTCAAAATCATCCTGTAAATCGGTTACTTTTTGAAAATCACAAGCTGTTATCAACAAGCTTATTGCGAATAATTGTATTAATTTTTTCATGTCTTTTTTTTTTTAAAATGAGTAAGATAATCTAAATGATCCGTAAGGGATAAACTTAAAACTCTCAAAACTTTCGTTTAGTAAACCTTCTTGATCAGCAGTTTGCTCTATAATACCGGTTGCATCTAAAGTTATTTCTGGAGAACTTGAGATATACGATCCAAAATCGAATGCAAAACCAAGTCTTTTGTTGGCTACTGCTCTACCAAAACCTAAACCTACGTAAGGTGCAGTTTTAGACCAATTAAAATTAATATCTAAATTTCCAGAATCAGCAGCATTAAATTCTACTTCACCTACAGTAATATTTTCTTTAAATGTTGTAATTACATTAATATCATTAGAAGAAAAGAAACCAACTCCCCCAACAATTTTAAATGCATTTGAAAAAGGATGGTAACTTAACTTAATATCAATGTTATTAAAATCTAAACTGGTGTCGACTAACAAATCTTCGCCACTAATTTCTTGCTCTATACCGTCAATAGTGTACACAAGAGTATTGTAACTAGCTGTAATATATAGTTTATCTTTCTTTAAAGTTCTAGAGTAATCAAACCCTAAGCCTGTTCCAAAAGACACCCCAATTGCATTTTTTCTAACTTTAACAGAATCCATTGAAGATTCTTGTTGTGCATATTGATTTCCATAAATCAATATACCAAACATAATAGTAGTAATAATTTTTTTCATAGTTTAATTAATTGATTTGGTTGTGTTTCATAATTTTTTTTTTCATCTTATAATAGTTTTTTTATTGTTGGTATCGCAAATATGTGTTTTTATTATTACCTGTGCAATACCTAATAGTAAGTATTTTTTGTAAAATTTTAACAGTTACGATTAATAACCATGCATAATAATGAGAAAAATAAAAAAAATACACTTAACTAGTTAAAATTTTACAATCCATATTATTAGCAAATGAAACACTTTAACCAAAGCAAATGGCTTAATTAATACGACACATATAAAATAATTTGCTTATCCTTTAAATTTTTAAAAATTTAATTCCACATTTTAAACACATGTATTTTTTTGAAAATGGAATTATTCTCTCAAAGGGTTCTCTGAATATTCTTATTATGTTTTCTTTTTTATTAGATAATTCTTTACATTTTGGGCATTTCATTTTTTATTTAATTTACTTTTCTTTAAAACCACAACTAATGTATAAATTAACATGAGCTGAATATAACTTTTTAGGTTAATATGAATTTATTTTACTAGAAACAGCATATTGTTATTTCAGACATTACTGAGATAAAAATAAATTTTTATTGAAAGTAGCTTACGAAGCAAACAGTGTAGCTGAGAAATGTGAAATTTAAATTTCTCAATTTCAGTCATAATAACATTCGTCTCAAAAAAAATAAAACACTAATAATCAACGATTTTTAAATAAAATTCTTGTTAATTAGGTAAGCGTATTTACATCCCTAAAACTATAAAAAGGAAAAAAACAAATTGAATTTTTCCTTTTTTAAAAATTAAAACTTGTTGCTTTTAAAAATCTGTTCCTCCTGGAGCATCTAAACCTTCAGGATTTACGGGACTTGCTGCTTGAGCTTTTTTAGGATTTAAAATAATATAGGTTCCCAATGCAGTTAAGGCAGCATATTTACTGTAATTTCCTATTTTTTTTAAAGCCTCTTTTCTACAAATAATTTCTTTTGAATTTTTCATTTTCATTTTTATTTTATTAAAAATCTTTTAGTTAGCTCCACTTCTCCAACTTTTAATTTAATTACATAAATACCTGCAACCATAGATTCTGGTAAACTGATTTGTTTTAATTCCTTTGATATTTTTTTTGAAAGAAGTTTTTGACCTAAAATGTTATAAACATTCAATTCAGAATTATACTCTCCTACATCTATATTTAAGGTATTGTTATTTATAAAAATTCTGAAATTAGAATCAAGAGAAGCACCCACTGTGCTTAATGTTTTAGCCAAACTGGTGGTGTGTAAATAAAAACGCCCAAATTCATGTTTATCATTTTCTAATATTGTAGTTGAATATTCGCTACCCTTAAAATCTAGTCTTGTAAAAGTGTTGCGTTTTTTATCTTCTAAAAAAACTTTAAGATCATCAGGTAAATTTTCTATGTTTAAATTAAATGTTATTTCTTTGTTTAGACGTGCTTTGATTCCTAAAGGAATAATTGTGCCATCTATATTACTTTCTGGTAAACATTGTAAAGAAAAATTAACATCGTTTTCTAAAGACACCAATTTCGAATAGATGCCAAAACTTTCATTACCAGCATCAAAAAGACCTGCGTCATAGCCAAGATCTAAACCAGTTGTGGTATTTTCAAAATATCTTAATTTAGATAATTTTGTGCTACTTCCAGAAGTTGCTATGATATCAATTTTAAAGGAATTGTTTGCGCTTTTTGAAGAATTAGTAATTTGATGACTTAACATATTTTTAGTAATACTAATGGTTCCTCCACCAACTTTTGAAGCTATAAAAAAACCGGTTCCTGGTGGAATGAACTTAGCATCTGATGCGTTATTAATTACTTCAAAACCTTGGATTGTAGCATTCCAAAAATATAAACCTACAAATGATTCTTCTATTTCATTGATATTCGTATCCAAAATATTTGAAACGCCAGCATTTGTATTACCAGCTATATAAGAAGGATATGGATTTCCAATTAAATTCCACCTGTTTTGTGTACCATTAGTTATTGGTATAGATGTATTTATGTTTCTTATTGATCCTCCAAAAGTTATAAATCCGTCTCCAGATCGTTTTACAGTATATCCTACTCCAGAATTTATTGATCCTGTTGAGTTTTCTTTTACATACTCCCAACTAGACGTTGCTGGTAAAACATAACTATTATTGTAAGAACCAAAGCCTAAATTACCATTGGTACCTGATACTAAAGGTGCAGTACTAATAATATTTTCTATAGTTTCTCCAGTTACAGGAGATGATATCATTTGCCAATTATTAATAACATGTTTATTGTACACAATGCTTCCTGTAGATGTTCCACTAACTAAAATTGATGCACTTTGAGATGCAGACGAATTTAATATGATATTTCCTGTATTTGTTAAATCACCAGAAATATTGATAAAGGTATTAGCACTTACTAAAATAGTTCCTGCATTTTCTAACGATGCAATTTGAGCAGTAGGCTCATTTATCTGAACAACTCTTCCACTACCAACAATTACATTATCTGTACTACTTGGAATAGTACCCAAGCTCCAATTAGAAGCTCTATTCCAAACACCAAAAAAAGCGGTAAATTCGTTACTAACTAGAGAAACTTTATGTGTAGTAGTTTTTTTACTTTTTTGTTTTAATTTAATTATTAAATCATTTCCTTTTGAATCTATTTTATTTGTTGAGTTAAGGAATCCTGAACAAATTAAAAAGATTATCATTATTTTTTTTTTCATAAGTTTTATTTTATTTATCCCTATACAAAACTAAATTTAGTTTAAATGAATAATATACCTATAATTAGGTATTTAGCTTAAAAAGCTAATTATTACGAATATTTAAAATTTTATTATTTAAAAAATTGTTTTTTACAATTCAAGGTGTAGTAAAATCATATAAATTTATTTTTTGTACTGTTCATATAAAAAAAGAACTTTTCTTTATTATTTTTGTTTGTATGAATGCAACCTATTCTTTAGAAAATTTATCAACAATTGCTACTGACATCATTAGTAATGTAAAAAACAGAACCTTGCTTTTTTATGGGGAAATGGGTGTGGGTAAAACCACTTTAATCAAAGCAATTTGTAAAGCGTTAAATGTACAAGACAACATATCTTCTCCTACTTTTTCATTAGTTAATGAATATCAAACCACCGAAAATGAAAAAGTGTATCACTTTGATTTCTATAGAATCAATAATGAAGAAGAAGCTTTAGACATGGGGATTGAAGAATATTTTTATAATAATGATTGGTGTTTGATAGAATGGCCAGAAAACATCCAAAATTTACTACCTTTAGATGCTGTTGAAATTCATCTTTCTATTTTAGAAAATCAAAAACGTAATATTAAAATAAAATAAAAAGTAGATATGAGTCAATTTTCTCCTTTTAGTAAAAAAGAATTGCTACCACAAGCAGAAATGCTAGAGGTAAAGAAAAAAAAAGGAGAACTCTTTATAGGGCTACCAAAAGAAACATATCCAGGTGAAAAAAGAGTATGTTTAACACCAGATGCTGTTGCAGCTTTAATTGCACATGGGCATAGAATTGTTATAGAAACAGGTGCAGGAAATGGAGCAAATTTTACTGATAACGAATATTCTGAGGCAGGTGCAAAAATTTCTTATGATGTTAAAGAAGCTTTTAAATGTAATATTGTTTTAAAAGTAGCTCCACCAAATGACAAAGAAATAAACTACTTAAATCCACAAACCATACTTATATCATCACTTCAATTAAAAACACAATCTAAAAATTATTTTGAAGCCTTAGCCAAAAAAAGAATTACTGCTGTAGCATTTGACTATATTAAAGACGAGCACAACACCTACCCTGTTGTAAAATCGTTAAGTGAAATAGCGGGTATTGCTTCTATTTTAATTGCTGGTGAATTGATGAGTGGTGTGCACATAGGTAATGGATTGTTACTAGGTAATATTGGTGGTGTGCCTCCTTCTAGCGTTGTTATTTTTGGAGCTGGTACCGTTGGCGAATATGCTGCCAAAACTGCTTTAGGTTTAGGAGCTAGAGTTAAGGTTTTTGATAACTCTATTTCTAAATTAAGAAAACTGCAAGATTGTTTAAACTCTCCTATCTATACCTCTACCATTCAACCAAAATCTGTATCTAAAGCATTAATGCGATGTGATATTGCTGTTGGCGCCATTAGAGGTAAAAATAGATCGCCTATTTGCGCAACAGAAACTATGATAGAAACTATGAAAGAAGGAGCTGTAATTGTTGATGTTAGTATTGATAGAGGTGGATGTTTTGAAACATCAAATGTTACTTCTCATAGCAAACCAACTTTTATAAAACATGGAGTGATACATTATTGTGTACCCAATATACCTTCTAGATATTCTAGAACAGCATCTGTTTCTATTAGTAATATATTTATGCCTTATTTATTAAATATTGCAGATGAAGGTGGTTTTGAAAATGCAGCTCGTTACGATAAAAGTTTACGAAACGGAATGTATTTTTACCATGGTATTTTAACCAACAAAACTGTTGCAGATTGGTTTGATATTCCTTTTAGAGATATAAATTTACTTATTCTGTAAAAATAGCTTTTCTCCATTTTTAGTTTCTGCAAAACTTAAAGTTATCAACTCTTTAAAAAAACAAGCCTATAAGCCTATGTTTTGTAGTATAAAAGTATGCTTTACATTGATTAGAGTTGACTTAATTTTAAAGCATTTCACTTTTATTTTAATCTAAGATTTCAGTGAAAAGAAATTGATTTTTAGAGAAATTATGGGCAAAAATCGATTATTTTTGCAATTTAGAAAAATCAATATGTTACTTAAAAGAATAGGATATTTTTTAATAGGGGTTTCAATCAGTTCAATCGGAGTCTATTTTTTTTGGCAGAAAAAAAATGCAACTTTTGATTATGGTATGGATGCTAGAACCTTAAAAACAATTCGAATCAAAAAAAGGTTATTTTCTGCTGATGCTAAAAAAGTTCTACAAAACTCTGCTTTAGATACACTAGCAATAAATACTATTTTATACAATGGTGATGTTGATTTTGGAAAAAGTAAACCTAGAGAAAAACCCTGTGCATCCTATTATATAACAGGAAAAAACGAATTAGAAAATGTAAGTTTGTATGTTACACGTTGTGATTCTACAGCAACCATTGAGAGAATTATGATGAACTAAAGCTCTTACTAAGTAAATGAGTTAAGAAACCCAGAACTCTCTTTTTTTATTTAACTTTTCTTCTAATTTAATGTATTCTTCTGCTTCTTTTGGGGTGAGTACTTTTAAAAATGATGGATGTTGTTCAATAGCATATTCAATTTTTGTAACTATATCTGCAACTTCTTCGTTTTCATAATCTATTTCTAAAGGTTCTTTAATTACCATAGACTGTAAAACATTTTTTCTTTTAATATTTAATCCTTTTTTATCAAAAGAACGTCTAAAACCATCAATTACAATAGGTACAACAACTGGTTTATAGGTTTTTATAATGTGAGCAGTACCTCTTCTAATAGGTTTAAAAGGTGTAGTTGTACCCTGAGGAAAAGTAATTACCCATCCATCTTTTATGGCTTTACCAATATTAGAAATATCAGAATTTTTAACTTGTCTGTTTACATTTTTACCAGCGCTTCTCCACGTTCTATCAATAGAAACGGAACCTGCGTAAGCAAATATTTTTGGTAATAAACCAGCACGCATAGTTTCTCCAGCAGCTACAAAATACACATTAAGTTTTGGATTCCAGATATAACCAATATTTTTTATACTATCATCTCTACCACTCAAAGAAGCATTAAAAACATGAAACATTGCAGCTACGTCTGCAAAATAAGTTTGATGATTAGAAATGAATAGTACATTTTTGTCTGGTAAGTTTCTTAATATTTCAGACCCCTCTATTTTAAGATTATTAAACTTTCTATAACGTCCATGTGAAATGATTCCGAAAAGACGTATAATGAACTTTTTTATGAATAAATAATGTCCAAAAGGATTCCTTTTAAATAAGGGCATTTATATTAGGTTTTTCTTGGTTTAGCTAACAAAATTACAAAACAATTTAAGAATTTGCTATTTTAACAGTTCTTTAATTTCAGATAACATCATTCCTGTAGCTCCCCAAATAATATGATTATTGATGTTAAAACAAGGAACATCGATATTTTTCATGTATGAGGTAGATAAATTTACTGTGGTTAAATGTGTATCATCCAACAAATCTGTAAGCAAAATTTCTATGGTATTAGCCACTTCGTGATTAAGTATAAATTTTGGTCTTTCTGTTACATACCCCATAAAAGGTGTAGCTAAAAAATTACTTGGTGGTATGTAAACATCTGTTAATTCTCTTATTATTTCTACGGATGTTGAGCGAACTCCAACTTCTTCCCAAGTTTCTCTTAAAGCAGTTTCTTCTAGATTTTCATCTCTTTTTTCAATTTTACCTCCTGGAAAACTGATTTGAGCAGAATGTGTGCCTTTATAACTGGCTCTTTGGGTTAAAAGTAAAGTTGTTTGATTTTTATCATTTGGATAAAATAATGCCAAAACTGCAGCTTTTCTGGGGTTACTGGCCGCTATTTTTTCTTTATCAAATTTTAAGCGCAGTTTAGGTGCCATAATCAATTGTGCGTCTAAACCACCTAATTTTGTTGACTTTATGTTATCAATTTTACCCTTAAACTCTTTAAAATTCATTTTGATTAATTACTTTTAACAAACTTAGCCCATTCTAATACAAGAAATTATTTTTTGGCAAGCATTTTGAACTAACAATAATATGAATAAAAAATATAAAAAATTAATCTATAGTATCGCTTTAGATGCTGTTGGCCTTATACCTGTTCCGTTTTTAGATTTTGCTTGGGCACCAATTTCTAGTTATGTAATGACAAAAATGTACAAAGGCACAAAAGGTAAAATTGGAGGAATTATCAGTTTTTTCGAAGAAATTTTTCCATTTTCTGATATTATACCAACCTTTACATTAATGTGGATTTATACTTATATCATCAAAAAAGAAGATGCAATAGTAGAAAACAATAAGACCATTACAATTGATGTTTAATGGTTTCCTTTAAATAAAAACCCCAAACCCAATCTACTTAAAAACTTTTTTTCGAAAGCCCAAAAGAATTTAAACTGGCCAAATAACCAACCTACAATTGGTAAGGTTAGTTGATATATAGGAAAAATAAGTAAAATTCTAAGTGGCCAATACAACCAAGGATTTAATGTTTCTGGTGATAATCCCAAAAAATTAGTTACCGGTTTTGCAACCCATGCTGCAAAAGAGCCATTTACTGCAAATGCACAGAAAATAAAGAAAATAGACCAATTATTCTCTATTCCCCATCTTTCTTTTAATTTATCCATTACGCTGTTTCTTTAACTGTTTTTGATTTTCTAAACATTAACCAAACCCCTATTAAAACTAAAGGAATGCTTAACACTTGCCCCGTATTTAACGAATTAAAAACCCAATCTTCTCGTCCATCTACTTGTGCTTCTTTTAAAAACTCAATAAAAAATCGTAATGACCAAAGTACAACCGTAAACAAGCCAAACAAATAACCTAATTTTTGTTTTTTATCGGTTTTCCAATAAAGGAACCACATTACAAAAAACAACGTTAAATAACTAAATGCTTCATATAATTGAGTTGGATGTCTTGCTGCTGTTTCTCCTGCTCCTTTAAAAATTACCCCAAAATCTGAACCTGTTTCTTTACCGTAAATTTCTGAGTTAAAGAAATTACCAAGTCTTATAAAAAACCCAGCTAAAGCCACCATTATTGCTAATCTATCTAAAATAAATAACCAAGGTTTTTGCAAGTGTTTTTTAGCATAAAAATATAATGCAATCGGAATTGCAATAGCTGCTCCATGACTTGCAAAACCGGTAAAACCTGTAAATTTCCATGATCCATCTATTTTCTTAAAAGGAATAAAAATTTCTAATAAATGATGCTGATAATAATCCCAACTGTAAAAGAAAACATCACCCAAACGCATACCAACTAACATCGAAATAAATACATACATAAATAATGTATCTAGTTTTTCTGCGGGGATTTTATCTTCAATATATATTTTTTTCATTAAGTGTAAACCCAATAAAAAAGCGGCTACAAACATTAAACTGTACCACCTAACTACAAAAAAACCTAGGTCAATTCCTAATGATGGATCCCACTCTATTGCTAAAAAACTCATATTTTATATTTTTTGTCATTGCGAATGTAATGAAGCAATCTCTAATTAAAAAATAGATTACTGTGTTATTCTTACTCGTAATTACATTTCAATTATTTTTTTTTTCTGGAACAGGATCATAACCAGAACCTCCCCAAGGATGACAACTAAAAATTCGTTTCAAAGATAACCAACCTCCATAAAATAAACCGTGTTTTTGTAAAGCTTCTATAGTATAATGCGAACAAGTTGGAGCATATCTGCAAGTTGAAGGTGTATAAGGTGATATGGCTGCTTGATAAAAACGGACCAATAAAATAAGGAAGCCTCTTATCCCCCAAAAGGGGAATTTACTACTTGTTTTATTATTTGGGTTGTAAGACATTTAATCTTGAATTGCTTATTTGCTGCAATAAATTTATTTAAAAATATTTTCAGCCTGATTGTGGTTCCTTCCCTTTGGGAAGGTTAGGATGGGCATTTTAGTTAATTGAAAAAGTTGTGCCTTCTTTACCGTCTTTTAATTGAATTCCTAATTCAATTAACTCGTCTCTAATTTGGTCTGACAACCCCCAATCTTTATTTTCTCTGGCTTCTTTTCTTAGTTTAATTAACAGCTCCACTATTCCTTTTACTTTTTCAGAATTGTCTTGACTGGCTTCATTCATCAACCCTAAAACATCAAAAACAAAGGCGTTAATTGTGGTTTTAAATTCTGCTAAATCATCAGCAGTTAACGTGGCTTTCTTTTCTTTTATTTGATTAATCAATTTTACAGCTTCAAATAAATTTGATATTAAAATAGGTGTATTAAAATCATCGTTCATTGCTGCATAACAATCAGATTTCCATTTTTGCACATCAAAAGTAGAAGAATTACCTGCTGTTATTTTATCTAAATAAGAAATAGCTTCCATTAGTTTAGAATGCCCTTTTTCTGAGGCTTCTAAAGCATCACCAGAAAAATCTAAGATACTTCTATAATTGGCTTGCATGTTAAAAAAACGAACCACAGAAGCCGAAAATGCTTTTGGTAAAACGTCGTTTTCTCCTGTTAAAATTTCGTTTGGTAAAATAAAATTTCCTGTAGATTTAGACATTCTTTGTCCGTTTAAAGAAAGCATATTTGTATGCATCCAATAATTTACAGGTTTTACACCAGAACACGTTTTAGATTGTGCAATTTCGCATTCGTGATGTGGGAATTTTAAATCCATTCCTCCTCCATGAATATCAAAATTTTCGCCTAAATATTTTGTACTCATTACAGAACATTCTAAATGCCAACCAGGAAAACCATCAGACCAAGGAGAAGGCCAACGCATAATGTGCTTTTCATCGGCTTTTTTCCAAAGTGCAAAATCTTGTGGGTTTTTCTTGTCTGATTGCCCATCTAAAGTTCTGGTATTGTTTAATAAATCTTCTACTTTTCTACCAGATAGAATTCCGTAATTTTCTTTTTTATTGTATTCGTGTACATCAAAATATACGGAGCCATTTACCTCATAAGCAAATCCTTTTTCTAAGATTTCTTTAATCATTTCTATCTGCTCTACAATGTGGCCAGTTGCAGTAGGTTCTATACTTGGTGGTAAAAAATTATAGTTTTTTAAAACATTATGAAAATCTACTGTGTAACGTTGCACAACTTCCATAGGTTCTATTTGCTCTAAACGTGCTTTTCTAGCAATTTTATCTTCGCCTTCATCTGCATCGTTTTCTAAATGACCTGCATCTGTAATATTACGTACATAACGTACTTTATAACCTAAATGAAGTAAATATCTATACACCACATCAAAAAACATAAATGTTCTTACATTACCTAAATGTGCATTGCTGTATACTGTTGGTCCACAAACATACATACCTACATAACCTTCTGTAATGGGGTTAAAATCTTCTTTAGATTTTGATAATGAGTTGTAAACTTTAAGCTGATTTTCTTTATAGAGTTCCATTAAATAAGTGACTATTTATAGGGTTCAAAGATAGACACTTTAAGAAGAATAACGAAATGGAATTTGTTAGAAGTTTTGTAAAATAAAAGGGGATTTATTTGATAAGAATTGTACTATAATCTCCACTAACTTTTATCAAATTTTTAGTAGTGTTTGTATGAAGGGAATTTTTTAAATTTTGATTCTCCATTTTAATTCGGTTAACCTGATATTTATATTTTGTAGGAACATCTCCTAAAATTATAGTGGCATTAGATTGACTTAAATTTAAAATGAACTCCCCGAAATTAGGGTGAAAACTATTAATAATCAACTCACCAAATTTATCAGAAAGGGTTACATTTTGATTAATTTTTAAGATGTTTACACCAGAAGAATTATTATTCATAGTGGTATTTGTAACTGATGCTATTTTAGCATCAGTTACATTGTTTAAAAATAAAGTACAAGCATTTAAATTGTTGATATTGACTGGAGAATATTCAATAGTTAAGTTACTTTCATATAAATTATTAGCATCAAAAGAACCATACTTTACGTTACCAAAAGCAATTGTATTGGGTAATTTTACTTTACAATGACGTGTATTCAAATCGAAAGTTGCGCCTTTTGGAACTTTAATTTCTAGTCTTTTTTTAATTTTTACTTTTTTTCCATTTATTTTGATATCATTAGTACCAGAACTGAAATGAAAATTTAATTTTTTAAGCTCTTGCTTGGCTTTGGCTAAACTCTTTTTTATTTCCTCTGTATTAATTTCTTTAATTTTTAATTTGCCTTTTGCAAAAGTTTTTTTCATCTTTTCTTTAGATGCTGCTATTTCTTTACGCATTTTCTCTTTATCTACCTTCATTTTCTCTTTCAGCTCTTTATACGCTTTAGTTTTCTTAAAAGCTTCCCATTCTTCTTTAGAGTTTATCTCTATATCGTGGTTATCATCTTTCCATCTGAATTCGTATTTACCATTTTTGCCCATATTTTCTCCTAAATCGTCTAGGTCTTTAAAATCAAAGTCGAAATCAAAGTCCATGTCAAAATCTATGTCAGGCAATACAATAGCCTCTACGTTAGACATATCTATATCTGGGATTTCAAAATCAAAATTCATATCATCAAAAAATACAAAATCGTTTTTAAAAGTAAACCCATTACTACCTTTCGATGTAATTTTTACTTTCTTAGAATTCCCTAAAGCTTCAAACTCCCAGTTTTTAAAATATTTTTCGGCTTCATCTTTATCTATACCTTCAATTTCGATAAAAGCATCTACTTGCACTTCATTCTTAGCCCAAGTGGTTACATTAATATCTGTATTTGATGCGTTTATGGCAACTTCTACATCTTTATTGGTTTTAAAATTCTCGGTAAACTTTTTATCAAACTTTTGCGCAAATGTGGTTCCTAAAAAACCAATGGCTATAAAAGTTATGATTTGTTTATATAATTTGTGTTTCATTGTTTTGAGTGTTTAAATTTTTGAGTTGTTTTAATTGTTTTTTTAAACGTTGCAACAGCTGTAAGCGTAATTGTAAATTACGTATTAATGCATCTATAGTAACATCATTAACCCCATTTGTATTGAGCTCTTGGGTTAATAATTTGTATTCTTTAGTGAGTTCTGCAATTTTTAACAAATAACCATCTACAATTTCTTTATTCTCTTCGGTTAAATCTAACTGACTAATTTCTAAATTAATACTATTTGTATAGTAGGTTTCTATAGTATTAAATTCTGGTGATATGTTTCCTAAAGTAATTTCTTTGTTATTATTTTTTGTAGGAATTTCTTCTATATTTTCTGATGGATAAAATTGAATACCCAAACTAACCAACAATACAATTGATGCTGCAATAGACAACCATTTAAACGTATTCTTTTTTGGTTTTTGTTGATGCAACTCTTGTTGTAGTAAAGCTTCGAATTTAGTAGTGTGTTTGTTTGATAATTCGATGTTATCACCTTTAAAATCTTTTAATTTCTCTCTAATATCCTGCTGCATAACTCGTGTTTTTTAACTGTGCTTTCAATATTTTTCTGCCTCTTAATAAATGAGTTCTAGATGTATTTTCTGTTATATTCAAAACTTGCGCTATTTCTTGATGATCATAACCTTCTAACAAATATAAAGTGAGCACCAATCTATATTTATCCTTTAAATTATTTATTTTGTCTACAATCCTATCAATAGAAATAGTACAATCTACCTTCCAATCTTCATCATCAGTTATGGTGGTAACCTCTTCATTAATAGAAATTAATTCTAGTTTCTTTTTCTTTAAATAATCGATACTTTGATTAATTACAATTCTTTTTAACCAAGCCCCAAAAGCTACTTCATTTTTATAAGTATCTATATGTTTAAAGGCCTTAATAAATGCTTCTTGCATTATATCTTCTGCTATAAATTGATCTTTTACATATCTTAAAGCCACTATAAACATGCCTTTACAATATAAATTATACAATTGCATTTGTGCCTTTGCATTATTGTTTTTGCATTGGTCTATTATATTTTGATGTAACTGTTTGGTCTGTTGCATTTAAATCTTCTTACCTTATAGACGATACAATTTTAAGTGTGTTGCATTTTTTTAGATTAAATGTAAAACTGAAAAAATTTTCACAAAAAATCAGTGCACTTTGTAAAAAATATCTTGTTTCTTTTCGGTTCTCTTTTCTTAATTCTTAAATTTACATATTAACTTTTACAATGCACAAAAAACAATCTGCTTTACAAGAAAAAGAAGGTATTTCTCAACCAGAAACTACTAGTGCTACAAGTGCAGAAAGAATTAAACGAAACAGAGCTAAAAAAAACTCGACTGAGGAATTCGTTTCCAAAATTTTAAAAGGCAATATAACCTTTTTAAGCAAAGCCATAACTATGGTAGAAAGTACTCATGCAAATCATCAAAAAAAAGCCAATGCCATATTAGAAGGTTGTTTGCCTTACGCAAATAATTCTATTAGAATAGGAATTACAGGTGTGCCTGGTGTGGGAAAAAGTACATTTATTGAAGCTTATGGAAAATTTTTAACCAATAAAGGCAAAAAAGTTGCTGTTTTAGCTGTAGACCCAAGTAGTTCTGTGCATAAAGGTGCAATTTTAGGTGATAAAACTAGGATGGAGCAACTTGTTACTGATAAAAATGCATTTATTAGACCTTCTGCATCAGGAACATCTTTAGGTGGAGTTGCTCAAAAAACAAGAGAAACCATTATTTTGTGCGAAGCTGCCGGTTTTGATACCATTTTGATAGAAACTGTAGGTGTTGGACAATCAGAAACCTTGGTGCATTCTATGGTAGATTTCTTTTTACTCTTAAAATTAGCTGGTGCAGGTGATGAATTACAAGGCATAAAACGCGGAATTATAGAAATGGCAGACGCTATTGTAATCAATAAAGCAGATGGTGAAAATGAAAAAAATGCCAAAATTGCTAAAGTAGAATTCAATAGAGCCTTGCATTTATATCCTTTAAAAGAAAATAACTGGCAACCCAAAGTGCTTACTGCAAGCGCCTTAAATAATTTAGGAATTGATAAGGTTGATGAAATGATAAACAGGTATATTTCTCTTACAAAAAAGAATAACCATTTTAACATCAAAAGAAAAAATCAAAATAAATATTGGCTTTTAGCAACTATAGAGCAACAATTAAAAGATAATTTCTACAATAACGCTACAATAAAATTGGCTCTAGAACAAGAAGTTAGCAATTTAGATAATGCAAAAACCACTCCTTTTACAGCCGCTAAAAACTTGATTAATTTATCAAATTCACAAGAAGAAAACGCATAAATAATTTTGACTTAAGTAACATAACATCAAAATTTATACTATCCTTTTTGACCGTTATTGTTCGATAACAAAATATGTTTTATTTTTAGTAACTGTTAAATTACTCAGTATCTAATAAAAATCAAATGATTGCTAATTTTCTTTAAAGCACTATAACGTTCCCCAACTCCCAAAAATTTACTCGTTATTTAAGACTATATCTTTAAATGAGTAAATTTTTCTTTTTAGCAAACCTTAATCAGCAATTAAACATCTAAGTTGTTAGAAACAATTTGCTTAATTTTTCGATTTAGATATTTTAAAGAATTGTAACTTGTATGTTCTAAAACAATAACTACTAAATCGTCTTCTAAATAATTGGTAAGTGCAGTACTAAAACCGTTCCATTTGCCATAATGATAAATATTTTTATCGTTATTTCTATCCAATCTAAAACCAAAACCATAAGGTATTTTTCTGCCATAAATGGTTTTCCCTTTGGTGTACATTAAATCTAAAGATTCTTTTGATAGCAATTGCTTAGCATTTAAACCGCAGGTCCATTTATACAAATCCTCAAGAGTTGAATATACATTTTTATCGCCTACAATGGCATCATTTACAGTGCTACCAATTTTTAAATGCCTCCATCCTCTGTATAAACGATATCCAGTTAATTGATTTTTTCTAACACTATCATTTTGATAACTATACACATAGGTATTGTGCATCCCTAAAGGTTCAAAAAAGTTTTTTTGAAGAAAATTACGAAAAGAAGTTCCTGAAACTTTTTCTACTATAGATGCTAATACAAAATAACCCGTATTTGAATAATCGAAATTTCGGCCAGGTTTAAAAAATCGTTGTGCTTTGGTGAGTGGTAAAACGTTAATTAAATCTGTATTGGTTGGTGCATAATCCTCTTTCCATTCGTGTTCAGCAATCCAAAAATACTTTGGTAAGCCAGAAGTATGATTCAAAAGGTGAGTAATGGTGATGTTCTTGTAAGGAAAATTCGGAAAATAGTTATTTACAGTATCTGTAAGTTGTAGCTGGTTTCGTTCTTTTAATAACATTATAGCAGCTGCCGTAAATTGTTTACTAACAGATGCCAATTGAAACGTAGAGGCTTTTGTAATCGGCGTTTTTGTTCTAAAATCTGCATAACCAATCTGGTTTTCGTATACAATTTTTTTGTTTTTGGCAACCAATACAGCTCCGTGAAAATCGTGCCTTTTATGAACTCGTTGTAATAAAGAATCGATCTTATGGTTTACTTTGTTCGTAATTTTTTCTGGATAATACTCCAGAGGCACTAACAAACTCGGCTTTTCGTTTTTTATAACCGCTTCTTTTGCCGCAATTTTTGTTTTTTTAGGTTCAGAAATATTAAAAGCAAGAAAAGATAAGCTTGTGATAACTAATAGTATAATTGAGATGTATTTGATAAATTTTTTCAAAAAAAAGATTCTTATAGATGATGTAAAGTTAAAGAGGTTTCACTAATAATCAAAATACTATTTAAAAAACACTATTTGTAAAACAAAATGCCAAAAAATATATAGGCCAATTCAAACATTATGTAAGTGGTTGGGGTTAAATGATAAATATCATCTTTAATTTAAAAAATTATGTTTAAATTTATACTTAACAAAGACATAAGTTTATGTTTTTAAGTAGGTTAAACCTCATAGAATTGCAGTAAAAATCAATTTATCTACATTAAGGTGCAATCTATCGACACAAACATTTTAAAAGGCTTTAGGTGTAAATTTAAACGAAACTTAAGCTATAAATTTGTGTAAAATTAAATCTAAAATTAAAAATACCCTTATGAAAACAAGATTAATATTATCGTTATTTTTTATAGCTTTTTTACAAAGTTGTAGCCCAGAATTTACAGATACTCCTAAAGAAACCGTAGAATATATTCAAGATGATATCACTACATTAGTAGTACCTGAAGGACATGATTTAAGGCCCTTAGCCTTACAAAACACAAATATTAACTTATCTGAAAACTCTCGTGCAGATATGGTGAATATTAAAATGTTTAAAGTAGAAAATGATACGCAAGTATTATTGTACGAAGGTTTTATAAATAAAGAAAAATCAATTAGCAATATCACTAAAATACCCAACCATGTTGAGTTAATAGCTGTGCAAGCAGACTTGGCAACGGGTACTAGAGAATGGCTTGTTACGCCAGATGAATTACAAAATTTAAAAATTGAAGATGAAGAAAGAGTAGATACTGAAGAGGGTAAAACCACTACAGATACCAAAATAAGTGCAAAATCTAATGATGATAATCCACCAACATGGAATTGTAATGATTACCCTGAGTTTGATGGAAATGATGATGGTGATTATAGCATTACAAACAGCTCTACAAAAGGTATAAATGTAAATAAAAAAACAAATATTTATATCTGTGATGGTGGTTCATGGAGTCCATCTTACTTAAATGACAACAACAATAAACTTACCATTTATGTTGCGCAAGGTGGTACCTTAAAACTAACTGGCAACTTTAATTCAACCGTATATAATGATGGTACTTTTAATGGTGTAAACCTTGGAATGAACAAAAACAGTAAACTAGATAGTTGGGGAACTACTAATATTACAGGTAGCTTAAATACCAGCTCTAAAGATGTAAATGTTTATAGTGGTGTATTTAATATTTCTGGAACTTTAAATTTAAATAGTAACGGACATTTTGATAATGATGGTGGCCAAGTAAACATTGGTGGTCATGTTAACTCTTCTGGAAAATTTCACAATAAAGAAAACTCACAATTAAACATTGCAGGAAATTTTTCTATCAATTCAGGTGAGTTTGAAAATGAGTGTAAAACCGTAATTTCTGGAAACCTAATCAACAACAAACAAGCCGAATTTAGCAATGCCTCATACACTGTTATTACAGGTGCTCTTATCAACAATTCTAACATAGACATTAAAATACAAGAAGGCTCTATTTTTAAATGCGCTAGCATTATGTCTAATGGTAAAATAAAAGGAGACAAAGCATATTCTGTAATAGAAACAGGAAAAATAACGTTTAACGGAAATAATAGTTTTCAGGGAAGTTTAGATATTTGCTCTGACTATTATACAGAGAGCATGGGTAAAAATGATGTAATTAATACCTGCTCAACATTTATTTCTGTAGGTACTTGTTCACCTGGTTTTAATGCTGCTATAGATAATGATAACGATGGTGTAATTGAAGGCGTAGATGTTAATGATGCCAACCCAAATGTATCTTCATACAATTATCCGCAAGGAGAAAATAGTTTTTACACTTCATTATATGAAGATTTATATCCTTGTATGGGAGATTACGATTTAAATGACTTAGTACACAATTACAGCTATAAAGAGGGGGTAAACCAAAACGCTATGATTACCGAAATTGAATTCGATTATAAGTTTCCTGCAATGGGTGCTAATTTTAACAACAGTTTTGTATTAAGAGTGATTGATGAAGACGATGATGCTGTTTTAACACTAAATAATACTGATGCTTATGCTAGTAGTGAAATTACAAGATTGCACGATACTCAAAACAACACTACATTGTTTATTTTTAACAACTTAAAAACAATTTACACAGATAATTCTGGTGCAATTATAAACACAGTTAATATAGATTATGCTAACATTCCTGTAATTTCTGGAAAAGTTACAAACATGAACGGAGCTTATGATGAGTTTATGCTTAAAAACGGTGAATTAGGTCAAGAAATACACCCTGTATACAATGTATTGCATAGCAATTATCCTGCTTTAAATTTGCCTACCATGTATAACGATTCTAGTAATTTCTTAAACTGTAGTGATAACTCTTCTGGAAACACTCTTTTTGTGAATTCTAACAATTTCCCATGGGTACTTAGTGATTTACCTGTAGACTTACCATGGTCTAAAGAAGGAGTTTCTATTTTAGAAGCTTACCCTAACTTTGATGATTTTGTAATGTCAAATCCTAATTTAGATTGGTATTCAGACAAAAATGGAAACAGAGTAAAAGACAAGTTAAATAATTAAATCAACTTACATCTAAGCAAAAGGCACTTCATAATTACATTGAAGTGCTTTTTTTGTTTAACTAATGTTACTCCAAATTTTAGAAGTTTGTGTCATTTTAGTAAATGCTGTTTTAATAGCTACGTTTTCTGGTTTGGTTAAATTTGCATCTTCTTGCAACACTGCAATGGCTGTATTTCTTGCAGAAACTAAAATCTGAGAATCCTTAACAACGTCAGCAATTTTTAAATTTAAAACCCCACTTTGTTGTGTACCCATTATATTTCCTGGCCCTCGTAATTTTAAATCTACCTCTGCTATTTTAAAACCATCTGTTGTTTCTGTCATTGTTTTTAAACGTGTTTTTGCTTCGGATGATAACTTATAACTCGATAATAAAATACAATAACTTTGGTCTGCACCTCTACCTACTCTACCTCGTAATTGATGCAGCTGACTCAAACCAAAACGTTCTGCACTTTCAATAATCATCACACTGGCATTTGGTACATTTACCCCCACTTCTATAACCGTAGTTGCCACCATTATTTGGGTTTCTCCTTTTACAAAACGCTGCATTTCGTAATCTTTGTCTGCAGGCTTCATTTTACCATGTACAATACTTATTTGGTATTGGGGTGATGGAAACTCGCGAGCAACACTCTCATAACCATCCATTAAATCTTTATAATCCATAGCTTCAGATTCTTGAATTAACGGATACACAATATATACTTGCCTACCTTTTGCTATTTCATCTTTTAAAAATTTAAAAACAGACAATCGATTGCTATCAAAACGATGTACCGTTTTTACTTCTTTTCTTCCTGGTGGCAACTCATCAATAACAGAAATATCTAAATCGCCATAAACAGACATGGCCAAAGTTCTGGGTATTGGGGTTGCTGTCATTACTAAAATGTGAGGTGGTAAATCCCCTCCAACCTCCCCAAAAGGGAGGCTTTTCTCAGTTTTGTCAGTTCCCTTCCCTTTGGGAAGGGTTAGGGATGGTTCTTGAGCTAATTTATTCTTATTCCACAATTTTGCGCGTTGTTTCACGCCAAACCTGTGTTGTTCATCAATAATAGCAATTCCCAGCTTTTTAAATTTAACTTTATCTTCTAACAAAGCATGCGTACCTACTAAAATATGCAAAGTTCCTTCTTCTAAACTTTGATGTATTTCTCGTCGTTTTTTGGTTTTTACAGAACCTGTAAGGATATCAACATTGATATCCATTCCTGCCAATAGTTCTGAAACTGCTGTATAATGTTGATTGGCTAAAATTTCTGTAGGCGCCATAATGGTGGCTTGGTAACCGTTATCAATAGCTAATAGCATGGCCAATAAAGCTACAATCGTTTTTCCAGAACCTACATCACCTTGTAATAAACGATTCATATGCGCTCCAGATCCCACATCTTTTCGTATTTCTTTCAATACTCTTTTTTGTGCATTGGTCAACTCGAAAGGCAAATGGTTTTTATAAAAATTAGTAAACTTTTCACCCACATGTTCAAACACAAAGCCTTTGATTTTTGTTTTATTAACCAACTTTTTTCGAACCAATTGCAATTGAATAAAAAACAATTCTTCAAACTTTAAACGGTATTGTGCTTTTGCCAAATGTGCTTGACTTTTCGGAAAATGCACATTTAACAAAGCATCTCGCTTGTGCATCAATTTAAAATCATCAATAATTTCTTGAGATAAACTTTCTTGAATACCATCATAAACTTGTTGCAACAGGTGCTGAATATAAGAACGCATCAACTTGTTAGAAACGCCTGAATTAGTGAGTTTTTCTGTAGATGGATACACAGGCTGCATTTTGGTTTGCAACTTTTTTTTGTATTCGGTAACCAATTCTAACTCTGGATGCGGAATGCTAAAACTGCCATTATAATGGTTGAGCTTGCCATAAACCACGTAAGGCACATTAATTTTTAAGGAATCTTTAATCCATTTTTGCCCCTTAAACCATACCAATTCCATAGTACCTGTTGCATCTTGAAAAGTAGCCACTAACCTGCTGCCTCTTTTTTGCGCTACAGATTTTACGTTGGTAATTTGCCCAACAATTTGTACTTCACTAGAGTTTGGTTGCAAATCTTTAATGGCATAAAACTGGGTTTTATCTATATACCTAAAAGGGAAAAAATTTAATAAATCGTTACATGTTTTTATACCCAACTCTGTATACAAAAGGGTTGCTCTTTGTACACTTACTCCTTTTATGTATGTTATGGGGTAGTCTAAATTCAAAACTTGTATAAGTTGATGTACGAAAATAATTAATTTAGTTGAAAAGCACTATGGTAACCGAAAGGATTATTTATATTTTACGTTCTTAGGTTTTAGCATATAAAATTATTCATCGAATTGTAATACCTAGCAAAAAGAAATTATTATTTTAGCTTATTGCATGTAACGCTACAAAAAGAAATAAACCCCATGTTCGAACAAACATTTAAAAACATAGACGACCTACTTTATAAAGATTCAGGTTCTGATAGTGAATTAGATTATATAGGCCAAACCTCTTGGGTACTATTCTTACGCTACTTAGACGAACTAGAACAAGACAAAGCAGACGAAGCCGAATTAAAAGGAGAAGAATACAAATTCATTTTAGATTCAGCATATCGTTGGCAAAATTGGGCAATGCCTAAAGATGTTGATGGCAAATTAGACCACCACAAAGCCATGACTGGTGTAGATTTGGTAGAATTTGTAGATGGCAAACTATTTCCTTACTTGGCAAAGTTTAAACAAAAAGCAGACTCTGCCAATACTATTGAATACAAAATAGGTGAAATCTTCTCTGAACTCAAAAACAAAATTCAATCTGGGTACAACTTAAGAGAGATTTTAGAATATGCAGATGCCCTACCCTTTCGTGCTTCTACAGACAAACATGAGTTAAGCCACTTGTACGAAACCAAGATTAAAAACATGGGGAATGCAGGTAGAAATGGTGGGCAATATTACACACCAAGACCGCTAATTCGTGCCATGATACATGTGATTGACCCAAAAATTGGCGAAAAAATTTATGATGGGGCAGCTGGTTCATGTGGTTTTTTATGCGAAGCATACGAGTACATGTATGAACGTATGGATAAAACAACCGACAATCTTAAAACCTTACAAGAAGAAACATTGTACGGAAAAGAGAAAAAGAATTTGGCGTATGTTATAGGAATTATGAACATGATTTTGCACGGCATTGAAGCACCCAACATTATCCATACCAATACTTTAGGCGAAAATATACGCGACATCCAAGAAAAAAACCGGTATCATGTTATTTTAGCAAACCCACCATTTGGTGGAAAAGAACGCCCAGAAGTACAGCAGAATTTTGACATTAAAACAGGTGAAACTGCATTCTTGTTTATGCAACATTTTATAAAGAGTTTAAAAACTGGTGGACGTGCTGCTGTAGTAATTAAAAACACAGTGTTAAGTAATACAGACAATGCTTCTGTTGCTTTGCGTAAACTCTTATTAGAAGGCTCTAACTTACATACTATTTTAGATTTACCTGGGGGTACTTTTACAGGTGCAGGTGTAAAAACGGTGGTATTGTTTTTCCAAAAAGGAGAACCTACCAAAAAGATTTGGTATTACCAGTTAGACCCAGGACGTAAAATGGGAAAAACCAATCCTTTAAATGATAAGGATATGGAGGAGTTTGTAACCTTATATAAAACCAAGCCAGAAACAGAAAAATCATGGAATTTAAAAGTAGCCGATATTGATGAAACTACTTGTGATTTGTCTACCAAAAACCCAAACACACCAGAAGAAGCACCTTTGCGTAAACCTGAAGTTATTTTAGCTGAAATGGAAACTTTGGATGCTGAAACAAGTTCAATTCTAAACCAAATTAAAGAATTGATATGAGAGAAGGTTGGGAAGTAAAAATATTGAAAGAAGTAACTTTATTTAAAAGTGGAAAAACAGTATCAAAAGATATCGAAAGAAGTTTTGGTGAAGTTCTTTATACCAAAGTTGGCGACATGAACTTAATTGGCAATGAAGAAAATATTACGACATCAACCAGATTTGTGGATTTGAAAGATATTAATGAAAAACAAATTATTCCAATTGGGTCAATTATTTTCCCAAAAAGAGGTGGAGCAATTGCCACAAATAAAAAAAGAAAAATTGTTAAACCAACTATAGTAGACTTGAATACTATGGCAATAACTCCTACCAAAAAGTTGTTATCAGAATATTTATATTATTGGTTTGAATCAATTGATTTGAATGATTTAAGTAATGGTACTTCAATACCACAAATAAATAATAATAGCTTTGATAATGTTTTTATATCTTTTCCGAAAGCTATTGAAGAACAAAAACAAATCGTAGCCATACTCGATAAAGCTTTTACAGCCATAGACCAAGCAAAAGCAAACATTGAAAAAAACATAGCAAACGCTAAAGAGCTGTTTCAGTCTAAACTCAATGACATTTTTAGCCAAAAAGGTGATGATTTTAAAGAAGAAAACTTAGGAAGCGTTTTTACTTTTAGGCAAGGAATACAAAGAGGTGTCAAACTACAGAGCGAACAAAAACAAGATGGCCAAGTAAGGTTTATAAGAATAATAGATTATACTCAAGGAAAAGAACTTCCAAGATACATTGATAATCCTGGAGAACAATACGTATTGACCGAAACAGATATTAGTTTAGTACGTTATGGAGCGTCAACTGGATTTGTATGTAGAGGAATTTCGGGAGTCTTAGCAAATAATCTTTTCAGAGTAATTCCAAAAGATAATTTTAAGATTAATTGTGATTATCTCTATTATTTTTTAGCATCGCCTGTATTCCAGAGATTTATAAAAAGTAAAATGAATGGTGCTGCTATGCCAGCTATAAGTTTTGGCATGGTATCAAAGATTCTATTTCCAATCACTTCAATTGAAAATCAAATAAAAATATCTCAAAAAATAGAAGAAGTTGAAGAACAAACTGATAATATTTTAGAAGTATATTATAAAAAAATAGAAAATCTTGAAGACCTCAAAAAATCCATTCTGCAAAAAGCCTTTGCAGGAGAGTTAACAAGTCCTAAAGGGACGAAGTATAGAAAAGAAGTACGCAGTGCTTCAGATTCAGATAACATAAACACAAATCAAAACCCTGAAAGGGTGAAGTAAATGATAAGTAATATAATAGCATATAAAAAGTATATCGCCCTTTCAGGGCTTAGTTTATACACTTTTACTAGTGTTATAGTGCTATGCACTATGCGATTATATGGCATCCCTTTGGGATTAACAGCATCCAGTCCTGAAAGGACGAAGTATAGTAAGGATGGACGAAGTCCTTCCGATAAAAAAAAATAAAGTAATATGGGACAATCACTCGTACAAAATTACGTCCATATCGTATTCAGCACCAAGTATAGAGAGGAACTGATATACCCACCCTATGAGCAAGAGCTACATGCCTACATAGGTGGCGTATGTAAACAGCTAGATTCCCCAGTTTTAATAGTAGGTGGTTATACCAATCACATTCATGTTTTGTGCATGCTATCTAAAAAAATAGCCTTAATGACTTTGGTACAAAAAATAAAAGCACATTCTAGCAAATGGATGAAAACAAAAGATGCAAGTTTATCGAATTTCTTTTGGCAAGATGGCTATGGTGCGTTTTCTGTAAACCCAAGTGAAGTACATGTTGTGGTAAATTATATTAAGCATCAGCACGAACATCATCAGAAAAAAGATTTTAAAGCAGAGTATCGCGCTTTTTTAGAAAAGTATAACGTAGATTATAATGAAACTTATGTTTGGGACTGATTACATCGCCCTTTCAGGGCTTTTTTATATCTTGCATATTCTGGCAGGACTTCGTCCTACCTTAACTACTAGCATCCCTTTAGGATTAAAAGTAAATTAATATGAACGAGGCACAAACCAAACACGATTTAATAGAACCTGCATTACGTAAAGCAGGTTGGGGAATTATAGAAGGTAGTCGTTTGCGCTTGGAGTTTCCTATTACCAAAGGGCGTCTCATTGGTCAAAACAGACGTGCCACACCTCTTTTTGCAGATTATGTACTAGAATATAAAAATAGAAGAATTGGTGTTGTAGAAGCCAAGAAAAGAGATAATTATTATACAGATGGTGTTGGTCAAGCCAAAGATTATGCAGAGCGTTTAAATATTCGTTTTACTTATACTACCAATGGTTTGCGAATCTATGGGATAGACATGGATGAAGCTACAGAAGGCGAAGTGTCTAAATACCCAACACCAGACGAACTCTGGGAAATGACCTACCCAACACCCAAAGAAGAATACAAAGTAGAAATAGCAGACTGGAAAGAACGTTTGTTTGCTATTCCTTTTGAAGATAGAGGAGGTACTTGGCAACCTAGATATTATCAACAAAATGCTATTGCCAAAGTATTAGAAGCTGTAGCCGAGAAAAAAGATAGATTACTGCTTACATTAGCTACAGGTACAGGAAAAACAGCTATTGCGTTTCAAATAGCTTGGAAACTGTTTCATGCAAAATGGAATCTACAAAGAGATGGAAGCAGAGCACCACGTATTTTATTTTTAGCAGATAGAAACATATTAGCAGACCAAGCTTTTAATTCTTTTGGTGCTTTTGATGTGATTGATGAAAATATTAAAGTAAGAATTAAACCATCCGAAATAAGAAAAAAAGGCAAAGTGCCTAAAAACGGAAGTATCTTTTTTACGATTTTCCAAACGTTTATGACCGATGTTAAAAACGAGGAAGATATTGAAAATGAAGCAGAAATTACTTCTTTAAGAGCAGCAGAAACCCCCATTATGTATGATGTTAAAAACTTTAATTTCGGTCAGTACCCAAAAGACTTTTTCGATTTTATAATTATTGATGAATGTCATAGAGGGGGTGCTAGAGATGAAAGTTCTTGGAGAGCTATTATGGAGTATTTTTCACCAGCGGTTCAATTAGGTTTAACTGCAACACCAAAGAGAGATGTAAATGCAGATACCTATGATTATTTTGGAGAACCTATTTATACTTATAAGTTAAAAGATGGTATTAATGATGGTTTTTTAACACCTTTTAAAGTTAAAGAAATACAAACCAATTACGATGAATATACTGTAACAAAAGACGATACTATATTAAATGGTGAAGCAGAACTTGGTGATACGTTTACCTATAGGGATTATGGTAGAAAAATAATCATACAACAAGTAGAACAATACCGTGTAAAAAAGTTTTTAGAGCTTATACATCAGCAACAAAAAACATTGGTCTTTTGCGCTACACAGGTACATGCAGCATTAATACGAGATTTAATAAATCAGCATGCAACCAGTACAAGTGCAAATTATTGCCACAGAGTAACTGCTGATGATGGAAAAAATGGTGAACAACATTTAAGGGATTTTCAAGATAACGAAAAAAGTATTCCAACAGTTTTAACAACTTCACAAAAGTTAAGTACAGGAGTAGATGCACCAGAAATAAGAAATATAGTACTATTAAGACCTGTAGATTCTATGGTAGAATTTAAGCAGATTGTGGGTAGAGGTACACGTCTTTTTGATGGTAAAGATTATTTTACAGTTTTCGACTTTGTAAGAGCTCACGACCATTTTCAAGACCCAGAATGGGATGGAGAACCGCTACCTCCAGAAATACCTGATAATGGAGAAGGTGGTGGAAGAACTCGAATTTGCAATATTTGTGGAGAAGCTTCGTGTATTTGTGAAAGACCAGAAGAAGAAGCATGTACAGCATGTGATCATATTCCATGTGTTTGTGAAACGCCACCAAGACAAATGGTTAGAGTTAAACTTTCTGATAATAAAGAACGAGAAATTGATGCGATGGTTAAAACAACTTTTTGGAGTCCAACAGGAAAACCAATAGGTCATCAAGAGTTTTTAGACCAATTATTTGGCGATTTACCTCAATTTTTCAAAAGCGAAAGTGAGCTGCGAAAACTTTGGAGTTTACCAAGTACTCGTAAAAAATTGCTAACTGAATTAAGCGAGAAAGGATATACCAATTCGCAATTAGAAGATTTGCGAAACTTAATTCATGGAGAAGATAGCGACCTTTTTGATGTATTAAGTTATGTAGCCTATCACAAAGACCTTGTACCAAGACTGGAAAGAGCAAGTAGAGCTAAAATTCAAATGCATGACTATAACCAAAAACAACAAGAATTTTTGAATTTTGTCTTAGAACAATATGTAAAAGAAGGCGTTGACGAATTAGATATTGAAAAGCTATCTCCATTATTGCACTTAAAATACAATAGTATTACCGATGCAAAAAATGAATTGGGAGATATAAAGTCTATTAAACAAACCTTTGTTGGCTTTCAAGAATATTTGTATCAAGAAAGCGCTATTTAATAGCATGTATTACTAACAATTGTGCATAACTTTTTAAATAGGTAACTACAAAAAAGTGTTTTATATTAAGATAAAGAGCCCAAAAACCATCTTAAAATTCAAAAAAAATGGAATGGAGACCAAAAAAATACATCAATAACCAAAAAAAATTGCATCAAGACGCAATTTTTATCGGGTCAAGACGCAATTTTAGTTGCATCAGGGTGCAATTTTAGTTTTCTATGCTTACAAATACAAAAAAAAAGCCTTAAAAAAACAGTTGTTTTTTTAAGGCTTAGAACAGCTGTACAAGCTGTTTACACAAAAAATAGTGCGATATTTATACTACGAAGCTTCTTTACGAAAAGACAAATTCTTTAATAAATTTCGCATTTTTTTTGCTGGTCTAAATAAAATACGGGTAGCTGTAATGGCTTGTGCAGAAACTTGATCTGCTGTAGAAAGCCCTGTAGAGCTTAAACTTACTTGAAAATTACCCAATTTACCCAAACGTACAATACGCCCTTGTTTGAGTTCGTGTACAATATTTTGCTCTAAAGCATTTAATACTGCCAAACAATCGGTTTCTGTAACTGTACATTGGTTAGAAATTTGCTCTGCAAGTGTTTCAAAATCTACACTACCATTGGCTACTACAGCCGCATAAAATTTTTCAGGTGCTGCCATGTCCTGAGGATTTTTTCTCGGCAACGTTTTGTAAATAATACTCATAATTTAAAGTATTTGGACTAAAAGCTTTTTAAAAGGTGGCTTTTATACACCTTATTTTTGTTAAGATTTTTAAGAAGTAACTCTACAGCAATTGCACGAACACAAATCGTTTTATGTAAGTTCGACTGTTTTTTTGTAAAAAAACAGGAGTTTAAAAAATAATTAACTCATACGTTTACCAATCAAGATGTTGTGGCATCTTTTTTTTTTTAGATTAAAAAAATTTTTGGTAAGCTGTTAAAAGTATTGTAGTTTTGGTAGTGCAAACAAAAACGTAATACTATAACAGTGTTACCTTAAAAAAAGGTCGTAAAGACCACAATCTTTACGGCTTTTTCTATGCATTTTAAATACGATGTAAAGCTAGGATTAATCTTTCAGAAAAGAAACAGGTAGTTATTCACAAAACACAGGTACTTTTCAACAGAAAGCATCAAAATAGCATTTTTAAGGAAATAAGATGCAGACTTTTGTGTTTTAGGGTGGAAAATATTTTTTTGTGCTGTAATACTTGTTTTAAGAAGGCCATTCAGCAGTATTACTAATACTTTATTAGTTTATTACTGCTTTTTTGTTAGGTTTTAGGTTATTTCTTAAATTTAACTGAATAAAAAAACCTCCTAACTTCATAAAGATTTCTCCATTTCAGTCGAAATGACATTCGTTTATACTTCATGCAGCATATCAAAAACGGGTGTTTATTTTGACTTTTTGGTTTTATAGATTTCTCCATTGCAGTCGAAATGACATTCGTTTATACTTCACATAGTCTATTAAAAACGGGTGTTTATTTTGACTTTTTGGTTTTATAGATTTCTCCATTGCAGTCGAAATGACATTCGTTATACTTCTCATAGCATATCAAAAAGGTGGGTTTGTTATGATTTTTTTGATTGTACAGACTTCTTCATTTCAGTCGAAATGACATTCGTTTATACTTCATGCAGCATATCAAAAACGGGAGTTTATTTTGACTTTTTGGTTTTATAGATTTCTCCATTGCAGTCGAAATGACATTCGTTTATATTTCTCATAGCATATCAAAAAGGTGGGTTTGTTATGATTTTTTGGTTTTATAGATTTCTCCATTGCAGTCGAAATGACATTCGTTTATACTTCATGCAGCATATCAAAAACGGGTGTTTATTTTGACTTTTTGGTTTTATAGATTTCTCCATTGCAGTCGAAATGACATTCGTTTATACTTCATGCAGCATATCAAAAACGGGAGCTTATTTTGACTTTTTGGTTTTATAGATTTCTCCATTGCAGTCGAAATGACATTCGTTATATTTCACATAGCATATCAAAAAGGTAAGTTTGTTTTGACTTTTTTGATTGTACAGACTTCTTCATTGCAGTCGAAATGACATTCGTTTATACTTCAAAAAGCAATATGGATCTGGGTAATAAGCGGTAGCTCTGTAGTCAAAATCATCTCTATAAAAAAACCTGCAACATCTATAAAAGATCTTGCAGGAAATTTTTGTTACCTTATTATAAGGTGATTTTAGCTATTATTCTACTTTAATTAAACTCCGTTTGCATAGCACTTATTTTCGATAGTTAAAAACTTACTTGAAAATAATCTTAGAGGTTCCGTAATCGGTTTCTGAGCTGCTTACTTTTAAGAACAACACCCCAGGTTTTACGTTAGCAAAGTCAAAATTCAATTCGTTTTTTCCTTCTAAAAGTGATGCAGAAGTTACGTAAATTGTTTTACCAGTAACATCAAACAAACTCACTTTTGCTTCTGTTGGTGTATTGCTATACAATAACAGGTTAACGTTACCTTGAGATGGATTTGGGTACGCCATAAAGTGGTTGTCAAAAGCTTCAATTTTATGCACTAGCTCTTCTTCTACAGCTGTTTTTGTAAATTTAATATCTTTAATACTTAAATTTAAATCTGTGGTTTGCGCTTCTACTGGCAAAAACGTAAAGGCAAGTGTTGTTAAATCGTCTGCAGTAATAGGTGCTGTAGTACCTATGGAAGTAAAAATTTCGAAAGGCACATAATAGGTTTGCTCTTCTTCAGACAAATCAACCATTACTCTATATTGTGCTTTCCATTCTTCTATAGAAGATTTGATTAGCCCCAACTCTAGTAAGCCACTACCTGTTGCTGTAAATGATAGGTATTTGTATGCTGAATAATCTGCAGCTAAAGTACCTGGTAATAAAGATTTGTATAAGGTTAAGTAGTCATAATCGCTTGTTGCTTGCAGTTCTACATTTCTGCTGATGGCATATTCATCATCATTATAAGTTCTATCAAAATCATTAGACACAAAATAGTGATTGATTTTTGTATACCTTTTATCATAATCTAAGCCCCAGTTGCCATCTGCATGATAAAATGCATCTTCTATTTCTCCGTTTACTTTTACCAATGCGTCGTATTCATACCCATCTGCAATGTTTATACGAATGGTTTTTTCTTTCTCTGAGTTTACAGGATTGTATCTGTGCTTTACATTATTGGCCGTTTCAGAATACACTTCTTCCATAGCAATTTCTACCTCTTGCCCAACCATAGTACTTCTTAGTAATACAACCAACTCCGCTTGCTCTCTAGCTATTTTTGCAGCATACGTTTTTGGTACTTTTTGCACTTCTATTTGCTGTATAGGCATATAGCTTTGTAAATTCTGCAACACATCTGTAACTAACTTTTGCGTGTCTGTAGGGTTTGTAGACCATACTTGAAAGTTGTACACATCATTAAACTTAGTGTAATGATTTACATACCAATTGGTTTGTAGGGTGTAATTGGTATCGTTATTATTCTTTGCTACCGCAAAAGAGATAGCATATTCTACCACACCTGTACGTTGTTTTATGGCTTGCATTAAAAAGTTTTTACCTTGTAATTGAACCGTTGTAATGTTTAAAATTTCAGCACCACGCAATCTATCGCAAGAGGCTTTGGTATGGTTGTACACTTTATCTGATGTTTTAATACCTAGCACTACCCCTTTGGTTTGTCCATCTACAGAAAAATCTACAGAAAACACCTCATCTGCAATGGTATAATCTAAAATATCTGTTGGTGAAGTAATGTTAGCAACATTACCAGCTACCAATTCATTAGGAAACATATCTAACAGTGTTAATCCTTTGCCTTGGTAAGGTTGTACACTCTTTAATTGTGCTTTGTTGTACAAGTTAGCTTTCGATTTTACAAACTGAGTAGGTACAGAATTCTTTTTTCTACCTACATAAATTTTAGAAATGGCATCGCCTAAAGATTCCGATTCTACACCACCACTATTTCCGGTACTTACCTCATTAGACTGAATGGTAATTGGTATGGTTGTAGTAACATTACATCCATTGGTTTGCACTCCGTTAAATAATAAGGTGTATAAACCTGGTTGTGTAAAGTTAAGAGAAATGGCGTTTTCATTTGGATAACTCGCGGTATTTTGCCCTGGCAAAATCCAAGAGTAACTTGAAAATTCAGCACCATTTACAAGCGTAACATTTGCATTTACAGAAGCATCTGTTAAGTGGGTAGTATTTACCACCACTTCTGCAGCTACTTTTGGCAACACAGTTACTTGTTGGGTTGTGGTATCTGAACCAAAGGCATTAGTTGCAGTTAAAGTAACCGTATATACACCAGCTGCTGTATAGGTTTTGGTAGGTTGCATTGCAGTACTTGTAGTACCATCACCAAAGTTCCATTGGTATGCAATGGGTGTTACAGGTTGTGCAATGTTACCCGTATTTGAAGTATTATTAAAAGTAAACCTATTGTCTGTCAAACACGCGTTATCGTTTACGGTAAAAGCAGCTTTTGGTACTGCATTTACGGCTATTGATGCGTTTACATCTGGCGCAAATGTTGTACAGTGTACAACACCACCACTTTGCGTGTACGATGTTGCAATGATTTGCCCTACAACATCTGCAGTGTTTTGATTTTTTGTGATGCTTGCAAAAGGCGCTAAAATACTACCATAAACGGTATTGTTACCTTCTAAGTGTAATGCTGTTGTGTTGTAAAAATTATAGATGATGTAAGGCGCACTAGCATTAGCAATAGCTGTTTGCGACCATACATTCCAGTAAAATTGCCCTGGCGCGTTTACATTCACAATTAAAAATTTATCTGAATTCGCAGTATTTAAGAAATTAATTGTCTGAACATTATTTAAATCCGAACCATTAATATTGATGTAATTTGCACCATTTTTAAGAGTAATCCCTATTTGATTGGGTAAATTTGTATTTGCAATGGAATCTCCAGCAACATCTTTAAGTAAGGCATTGTGATTATTTTCTGACAAACTAGTGGCATTTGTTCTTAGTCTTTGAAATGCCAACGGAAAATCGAGCTTATTTTTTGCAAAAACAGGGTTTACTGATGCATTAAATGCGTTTGCATTGCCTGCTAATTGAATATAACTACTTGCCTGATAATCGTTTTCTGGTGTAATACGAATAGGTGTTGGTGCGTTTTGAGGATCTGCATACCAAGCATTACTGCCATTTGCATGTCCTATTTGAGCATATTGTGTAGCATTACGTAAGTTTAAAATTCCTGTATTGTAATTTACTTTACCATCTACCAACAAACCCAATGCATTGCCATTTACTTGATAACAACCACAATCTTGCAAAGCCAATTCGTAATCACCATTAATCGTAACATCGCCACCTGCAGCCAAACTTCCGTTTGTAGTGCCTTGACTTAAGGTTACATCATGCTCTACAAAAACCGTAAAACATTCAGCAGGAGTAATAGGACTGTAAGGGTTTGTACAAACTTGAGCTAGTATAGTATCATCTAAACTTGTACCTATTGTTTGGCTAATACCTACTGCCACTAAAGGGATTCCATTGGCGTTTACCCCACCTTTTAATCTTCCATTAGCATCTGTAACTGTAAAATTATGACTCCCTTCTAACGCATCAGGACAGCCATCATTATCAGAATCAGTATCAAATTGATTAGGTATCGCATCATTATCTGCATCTTTTGCAAAAGGATAGGTACACAATTCGTTTACAAATCGTATACGTTGACTATTTCTTTGTCCTCCTGTAGAAGCTGTAAACCCAAAATGCGCATTGGTTTCTCCGTTAAAAACATTTGCAATCAAATCGTCTGTATAATTGGTAATTTGTGTTCCATCAAAAGAATAGCTCAAGGTTTTTGTGCTTGCCACCCAGCTAAAGTTAACCAAATGCCAGTTGCCATCTTCTATATTTCCTAAATCGGTTGCTGATGTTAAACCTTGCCAAGTGCTCGTACTTTTTATTTGTGTGTGATCGTTAACCAATTCTCCGTAATTACTGTAAGTATCAAACTCTATAGAAATACCGTTTTTAATATGTTTTGCACCTATACCTTGCCCATTTATACCCACAGTATGAATACCATCTGGGTCTGTATGAAAAACAATAGCAATACCATCAGCACCAATATCTTTAGTACCAAGATTAATTTCTATAGAAAAATTAAAATCACTTGTAAAATCAACCTTACCAAAAGACATACTAGAACCTGCTTGATTGTTAACATCAGGGGTAAGTTCTATTTCATTTGAATTTACAAAAGTTGCATCGCCAGCAATGGTAAACAAATCACTTAATGAGTTGTTGTTTAATCCGTTTTCAACGCAATCTAAAATACCATCATTGTCATCATCTAAATCTATGGCATTTTGAATTCCATCGCCATCGCAATCTGTAGCACTTACACATTGTGCGTTTGATGAAAAAATATTCATCAGTATAAATATAAGTAAAACAATAGCACTTTTTAAAAAATTAGTGTCGAAGTTTTTGGAAGGTTGTTGCAAGGTTTTCATAATTAAATATTTGAGGGTATTTTTAAAACTACCTAGTTTAAAGGGCGTTAACTACATCAAAGGTAAAAATCTAACCGTCCTTTTTAATCTTTGCTTCGAGCATCGTAAAATTAGTTAAGCTGAATGGTAATTATCTTTCGTTTTAATTGGCTTAGTACATTTCAACGATACTAATTGGGTAAGATGAACTGCATTTAACGTTACTAAAACTGTATTTTTTTGCGTATCATGACATGATATTGATGGCTATACTTTAAAAACCTGACTTATAACGATTGGCTTATGTTAAAATCATTAAAAAAAAACTGCCAAAGCGCTTTAACGTGATAGCTGACATTTGGTCAACTCGTTTAGAACATTAAAAAATTTAATTTTTTAGCTACAACTTATTAGTATCTTTGTGGCTGATTTGCTTTAAAATGAGATTACACAGAAATTTAACGTTTGCAGTAATAGACAGCATACGAGACATATTTAATGAAGGCGTTTATGCAGATAAAGCTGTAGAAAAAGCTTTAAAACGAGACAAACGCTGGGGGGCTAGAGACCGAAAGTTTGTTGCAGAAACCATTTACGAAATTACGAGATGGAATAGGCTTTACGCAGAAATTGCAGAGGTTAAAACTCCTTACCAAAGAGATGATATTTGGCGTATTTTTTCGGTATGGTGTATTTTAAGAGGTATTGCCTTACCTGATTGGAATCAAATCGGAGATGTACCTGTACGTAGAATTAAAGGTCGTTTTGATGAGCTATCAAAAATAAGAAAATACAGAGAATCGATACCAGATTGGATGGATGCGCTTTGTGTATCTGAATTGGGTGAAACCATTTGGACCAAAGAAATTGCTGCTTTAAATGAACAAGCCAAAGTTATTCTTAGAACCAATACCTTAAATATTTCTAGAGAAATTCTTCAGAAAAAACTAAGATCAGAAAATGTAATTACCGAAATTTTACCCAAGCATCCAGATGCTTTAATTTTACCAGAAAGAGCCAACGTGTTTAAAACAGAAGCTTTTCATAACGGATATTTTGAAGTGCAAGACGCTTCATCTCAATTAGTAGCAGCGTATTGCGATGTAAAACCAGGGATGAAAGTGGTAGATGCTTGTGCTGGTGCTGGTGGTAAAACGTTGCATTTATCTGCCTTAATGGAAAATAAAGGGCAAATTATTGCCATGGACATTTACGAAAGTAAATTAAAAAAATTAAAGGTTAGAGCGCGACGCAACAAAGCACATAATATTGATATGCGCGTTATCGATTCTACAAAACCAATAAAAAAACTGTATGGAAAAGCTGATCGTGTTTTAATAGATGCGCCTTGTTCTGGATTGGGGGTTATTCGTAGAAACCCAGATTCTAAATGGAAATTACAACCAGAATTTATCGACAACATTAAAAAAGTACAGCAAGATGTTTTACAACAATATTCTAAAATGGTAAAATCGGGTGGTAAAATGGTCTATGCTACTTGTTCTATTTTGCCTTCCGAAAATCAAGAACAAGTTGATAAATTCTTAACATCGGAATCAGGAAAAGAATTTACTTTTGTAAAAGATAAAAAAGTATTGGCTCATAAATCTGGTTTCGACGGATTTTATATGGCACTTTTAGAAAAAAAGTAATTTTACAGACTTGCTATTTGTAAAATTTAAAAATGCTTGAAAAAGAAACTGTAAAAAAAACAATTTATGTACAAAAAAATTACGTTTCTACTTACCTTAACTTTCACAACATTTTTATACAGCCAACAAGCCTATTATAATGATGTTAATTTAAACCTCACAGGACTAGCTTTAAAAGAAGCTTTGGCCACAAAAATTATTAGTACACACACTCAATTTTTGTTTTACGACCAAGTTTGGGATGCTAGTAAAGTTACAGACGTTAATCCAAACAATACGCAAGAAGTATTGTTAATTTATGGTTTTGAAAACGGTTCTGATGGTGATGTTACCAATGATAGAACAAGAGGAATTGATAATAATGGTGGCAGTTCTGGCAATTGGAATAGAGAACATGTGTATTCGCAATCTTTAGGAACTCCAGCACTTTCCGATTCTGGGCCAGGTTCTGATGCCCACCATTTAAGACCTGCAGATGCGCAACGAAACTCTTCTAGAAATAATAGAAAATTTACAGAGGGTACAGGAAATTCTGGTGCGCAAGCAAATGCTGGTTGGTATCCTGGTGATGAATGGAAAGGTGATGTAGCCAGAATGATGATGTATATGTATGTACGTTATGATGATAGGTGTTTGCCTACCAACATCGGTATTGGCGATAACTCCTCTACTCCAGATGACATGATTGATTTATTTCTAAAATGGAATGCAGAAGATCCTGTTTCTGATTTTGAAAAACAAAGAAATACGTATCATGAAAACACAACCAATCTAAATGCACAAGGAAATCGTAATCCGTTTATAGACAACCCCATTTTAGCCACAAGAATTTGGGGAGGTACAAAAGCAGAAGATACTTGGGGTATTTACACTAGTTCAGATACAGAAGCGCCTACTGCTCCAACAAACTTATCAGCAACCAATGTTACTACTTTTTCTGTAGATTTATCTTGGGATGCTGCAACTGATAACATTGCAGTAACTAGTTATGATGTTTATGTTGATGGCAATTTAGTTACGGTAACTTCAAATACATCTGTTACTATATCTAACTTAACATCGAATACGAATTATAGTTTTACAGTTTTAGCGAAAGACATTGTAAATAATTCATCTGACTTTAGTACAGCATTAAATGTTTCTACTTTAGCTGATAACGAAGCACCTACAGTACCTACAAACATTACAATAAGCAACGAAACTGAAACTACTTTTATCGTTTCTTGGTCTGCATCAACAGATAATACAAAAGTAGATGTATATAAGGTTTATATTGATGATGTTTTTGTAGATGCTATCGAAAACGAAATGTTTACAGCTACAAATTTAACACCTTCTACAACATATAAAGTTCAGGTTTTGGCGGTTGATGAAGTTGGCAATGAATCAAATTTATCGAACGTAGTTAACGCATCTACAACAAATGGTAGTGCCGCAGCAAACGAATTGTTTTTCTCTGAATACGTAGAAGGCTCTAGTAACAATAAAGCATTAGAAATTGTAAATTTAACACCAAACGACATAGATTTAAGTTCTTATAGTATAAAAAGACAATCAAATGGAGGTATAAACGGCAATGGATGGGAAGAAATAGGCGTACTTACTTTAACTGACTATACAATTCTATCTAATACTACTTTTGTTATTGTTAATGAAAAAGCAAATGAGGAATTGATATCAAAAGCAGACCACATTCAACCAAATGCAAGCGAGACAAATTGGGGAGCTCCAATACATTTTAATGGTGATGATCCCGTAGGTTTATTTAAAGATAATGTTTTAATAGATGTTATTGGAACCTACAACAGTGGTGGTGGTAATTTTGCAAAAGACAAAACCATCCGCAGAAAAAGTGGTGTTTCTCAACCAAATACTACTTTCGATTTAGATAATGAATGGGATGTTTACGCCAAAGACAATGTAGAAAATATTGGTTTGCACAGTGCAATTGTACTTTCTACAAATCAGTTTTATTTAGAAGGCATTAAGTTTTATCCTAACCCTGTAAGTGATATCATCCATATTCAGAATTCTTCTAACACAAAAATTTATAATTTAAAAATTATTGATACGTTGGGCAAAGAAGTAATCTCCGTACCAAATCCTTCTAAAGAAATTAACATACAACATCTTTCTAAAGGAATTTATATTATTAAATTTGCCCTTGATAACTCTTATTATTCCTCTAAATTTATCAAAAAATAAATGAATCTAAAATTATTTATTGTTCTTAACATTTCCTCTATTTTTTACGCTTATTCTCAAGCACCAACTGATTATTACAATACTGCAACAGCAAGTGGCTACACTTTAAAAACACAACTAAAAAACATCATTTCTAATGGGCATATTGATCAAGGTTATGGTGCTTTGTATGATGCTTACGAAACCTCAGATACCGATAGTTTTTATGAAAACGACAATTCGGTTTTAGACATGTATTCAGAAAACCCTAATGGCACAGATTCTTACAACTATCAACATGGCTCTAGAAATTGTGGAAACTACAATTCAGAGAATGATTGTTACAATAGAGAGCATATTTTTCCGCAAGGTTTTTTTAATAGTCAAAGTCCGATGAAAACAGATATACATCATGTAGTACCTTCTGATGGCTATGTAAATGGGCGAAGAAGTAATTATCCTTTTGGTGAAGTTGCCAATGCAAGTTGGACATCTAACAATGGTTCTAAAGTTGGTTCTAATACTTTTGGTTCTTTTACTGGAACTGTTTTTGAACCTATTGATGAATTTAAGGGTGATATTGCAAGAATGCTATTTTATTTTGCTACACGATATGAAGATGAAGTAACACATAGTTCTTGGGATAACCCTAATTCTTCCAATAGCAATCCTTTAAATGGAACAAACAATCAAGTATATGAAGACTGGTATCTTAAACTATTGTACAAGTGGCATACTAATGACCCTGTAAGCAACAGAGAAATTGTTAGAAATGATGAAGCTTTTAAATTTCAAGGAAACAGAAACCCGTTTATAGATCATCCAGAATTTGTATCTCAAATTTGGGGTAATATATTATCTACAAACAATATAGCTTTGTTAACGCATGTGAAAATTTATCCAAATCCATCCTCAACAAAAAAAATAACGATTAACATACCTCATGGATTAGAAATCACTTCCGTTAAGTTGTATTCTATAATTGGCTCTAAAATTTACGAGGCTAAAAACCCTACTTTACATCATCAAAAGATTGCAATTACAGATTTAAAAAGTGGGGTGTATTTATTAAAAGTGAATAGTAACTCTGCTAATCTTACTAAAAAAGTAATCATCAATTAGTAATGTTGATAACGTTCTTAAAAAACTCTCAAATTTTGAGAGTTTTTTTTTGCTTCAAATTAAAATCAAAAAAGTAAATTTGCATTTTTACAACAATTTGCAAACACCACTTATAATGATTCATTTCTTTGGAAACAAAAACAGTACAGTATTTGCTGTTCAAACCACAAAAGAATTATCTACAGAAACTATTTCTAGATTAACTTGGTTATTTGGGAATCAACCTAAAATAAATGCAGCGTCTTTAGACGCTTTTTTTATTGGCCCAAGAGCTGCAATGATTACTCCTTGGAGTACAAATGCTGTAGAAATAACCCAAAACATGGGCATTTCTGGCATTATAAGAATTGAAGAATTTATTTCAGTTTCTGAAGAATTCACTGATTTCGATCCTATGATTTCGGAAAAATTCAACAAATTAGATCAAGAATCATTTACAATTGACATTCAACCAGAAGCCATTTTAGAGATTGATGATATTGCAGCTTATAATAATCAAGAAGGTTTGTCTTTAAGTGATGAAGAAGTTGCTTATTTAGAAAGTGTTGCAACAAAAATCGGAAGAAAATTAACAGATTCTGAAGTTTTTGGTTTTAGCCAAGTAAACTCAGAACACTGTAGACATAAAATATTTAACGGAACTTTTGTAATTGATGGAGAAGAAATGCCAACTTCTTTATTTAAATTGATAAAAGAAACCTCTCAAAAAAATCCAAACGAAATTGTTTCTGCATACAAAGACAATGTTGCTTTTATAAAAGGACCAAAAGTGGAACAGTTTGCACCTAAAACAGCAGACAAACCAGACTTTTACGAAACTAAAGAATTTGAATCTGTAATTTCATTAAAGGCAGAAACACATAATTTCCCTACAACTGTAGAGCCTTTTAATGGCGCTGCAACTGGTTCTGGAGGAGAAATTAGAGATAGATTGGCTGGTGGAAAAGGTTCTTTACCTTTAGCAGGTACAGCTGTTTATATGACTTCGTATTCTAGATTAGAAGAAAACAGACCTTGGGAACAAAAATTTGAAGCAAGAGATTGGTTGTACCAAACTCCTATGGATATTTTAATTAAAGCATCTAATGGAGCCTCAGATTTTGGAAACAAATTCGGGCAACCTTTAATTGTTGGTTCTGTTTTAACTTTTGAGCACGAAGAAAATGCTGCTTCTAGTGATGCTGCTGCAAGAAAATTAGGTTTCGATAAAGTAATAATGCAAGCTGGAGGAATTGGATATGGAAAAGCAGCACAAGCATTAAAAGACACCCCTAAAGAAGGTGATAAAATTGTAATTCTGGGTGGAGAAAACTATAGAATTGGAATGGGTGGTGCTGCAGTTTCTTCTGCTGATACAGGAGAATTTGCATCAGGAATTGAGTTAAATGCAGTACAACGTTCTAACCCAGAAATGCAAAAACGTGCTGCAAATGCTGTTCGTGGAATGGTAGAAAGTGATGAAAACTTTATTGTTTCTATTCACGATCATGGTGCAGGTGGACACTTAAATTGTTTGTCTGAATTGGTAGAAGATACAGGTGGTAACATCGATTTAGATAAATTACCAGTTGGAGATCCTACCCTATCAGCAAAAGAAATTATTGGTAATGAATCTCAAGAAAGAATGGGATTAGTTATAGCTGACAAACATCTAGAAACTTTACATAAAATTGCAGATAGAGAACGTTCTCCTATTTACGATGTTGGTGAAGTTACAGGTAATGATCGTTTTACTTTTGAGTCTAAAACTACTGGCGAAAAACCAATGGATTTGGCTTTAGAGGATATGTTTGGTTCATCACCAAAAACAATAATGACAGATAAAACTGTCATCAGAAAATATAAAAACCCGCGTTATAAAACCAAGAATTTAAGAATCTATTTAGAGCAGGTTTTACAGTTAGAGGCTGTGGCTTGTAAAGATTGGTTAACAAATAAAGTAGACAGATGTGTGGGGGGTAAAGTTGCCAAACAACAATGTGTTGGGCCTTTGCAAATTCCGTTAAATAACGTTGGTGTAATGGCCTTAGATTATAATGGAAAAGAAGGAATTGCTACTTCAATTGGTCACGCTCCTATCTCTGCATTAATCAATCCAGAAGCTGGAAGTAGAAATGCAATTACTGAGAGTTTAACCAACATTATTTGGGCGCCTTTAAAAGATAATTTAGATTCAATTTCTTTATCAGCAAATTGGATGTGGCCTTGTAAAAATGAAGGTGAAGATGCACGTTTATACAAAGCTGTTAAAGCAGTTTCAGAGTTTTCTATTGATTTAGGAATCAACGTTCCAACAGGGAAAGATTCGTTATCTATGAAACAAAAATATCCTGATGGAGATGTAATTTCTCCAGGAACTGTAATTATTTCTGCAGCAGGAAACTGTAACGAAATAACTAAAGTTGTTGAACCAGTTTTACAAGTTGATGGAGGAAATATTTACTATATCAACATTTCTCAAGACGAATATAAATTAGGAGGTAGTTCTTTTAACCAAGCTTTAAACGCAATTGGTAACGAAACTCCAGACGTTACAAATACGGCATTTGTAAAGAATAGTTTTAATACAATTCAAGGATTAATAAAAGCTGATAAAATTACTGCTGGTCATGATGTTGCTTCTGGAGGATTGATTACAACATTACTAGAAATGTGTTTTGCTGATGTAAATTTAGGAGCGGATTTTGATATCTCTTCTTTACATGAAGAAGATTCTATAAAAGTATTGTTCTCAGAAAATGCAGGAATTGTTTTTCAAGCAGATGCTTCTGTAGAAACAATTTTATCAGAAAATAACATTGAATTTTTTACTATTGGAACTGCAAATAATTCAGGAACTATAAACATCAAAAACAATGAAGATGATTTCTCTTTTGATGTTGCAGAACTGAGAGATGTTTGGTACAAAACTTCTTTTTTATTAGATCAAAAACAAACTGCTAATAATTTAGCTCAAGATCGTTTTGATAATTATAAAAATCAGCCTTTAACCTATAAATTCCCTAAGAATTTTACGGGTAAATTAGAAGATATTGTTGATTCTTGTCATTCTGAGCGAAGTGAAACGAAGTCGAAGAATCTCAACAAAAATGAGATTTCTCCACAAGGTCGAAATGACAAGCAAAACGTTCGCCCAAAAGCTGCAATCATCAGAGAAAAAGGTTCTAACTCAGAACGTGAAATGGCAAATGCCATGTATTTAGCTGGTTTTGATGTAAAAGATGTTCATATGACCGATTTAATTTCTGGTCGTGAAACTTTAGAAGACATTCAGTTTATTGGTGCTGTTGGAGGTTTTTCGAATTCGGATGTTTTAGGCTCTGCAAAAGGTTGGGCTGGTGCTTTTAAATACAACGAAAAAGCAAATACGGCATTAAAAAACTTCTTTAAAAGAGAAGATACTTTGTCTGTTGGTATTTGTAATGGTTGTCAACTTTGGATGGAATTAGACCTAATCAATCCAGAACACGAAATTCATGGAAAAATGGTACATAATGATTCTCAAAAGCACGAAAGTTCTTTTACATCCGTAAAAATTCAAGAGAACAATTCTGTAATGCTATCTTCTTTAGCAGGTACAGAATTAGGAGTTTGGATTTCTCATGGAGAAGGAAAATTCAGTTTACCAGAAACTGAAGAAAACTATAATATTGTAGCAAAATATGGTTATGAAGGGTATCCTAATAATCCAAATGGTTCTGATTATAATACTGCAATGCTATGCGATAAAACTGGTAGACATTTAGTTACAATGCCACATATTGAGCGTTCTACTTTTCAGTGGAATTGGGCAAACTACCCAGCCAACAGAAAAGATGAAGTTACGCCTTGGTTAGAAGCATTTGTTAATGCACGACTTTGGCTTGAAAATAAATATTAGGTAAGTAACTAAACCTCTAACAAAACGTACATTTCGTCTACAAATACCTATATTTCAGCGATATTGGCTGATTATTATGTTCATATTTCAATATATTTAGATTGCATAATCCCCTATAGACATGGATTTTAAATATTTTGATATAAATGACAAAAATAATTTGGTTAACAAGTTATATGAACTTTCTTGTTCTAAAGAAGACTTACCCTTTACATCTATTATTTTACCTCTAGGCTTTTCAAGAATATCCTATATTTCTAACAACCAGAAAATTTCAATATTTAAAAGCGCTGAAGAAGAATACGAAGGCTTAATAATAACAGGACAGCATTATCGTGCTTACGATATTATCATGAAATCTGAAGGGGTAATTTATGGTATAGAATTTCATCCTACAGCATTATACAAGATTTTTAAAACAGACATATCAACTCTAACAAATAAGCACCTCAACTTATGTTTATTTGACAAAAAAAAGTCTAAAAAGTTTATGGATATTTTTTTACAGTCTAATGGTAATGAAAAGGTGTTTATTGATAATACTTTAGAATTTTTAAATAGCTTAACGTTAACACAGGATAAAGATATTGAACAAATAGACAAAGCTGTTGACTTTATTTTTGAGAAAGAGGGCATGTTGCAAATAAGTGATTTATTAAAAGTGATTCCTTTTAGTCAAAAAACACTGGAAACTAAATTCAAAAAAATTATTGGTTTTACACCAGGAAAATACATCAGATTGATTCGTTTTAGTTCTTTAATGAGAAAATATGAGGCTCACAATACAGAAGTTAAAGCTTTAATGTATGATTATAATTACTATGATGAATCTCACTTTAAAAAAGAATTTAAACGGTTTTTAAACAAAACCCCCAGTGCCTTTTTTAGAGAAGACTACCCACGCATTAAAAAATATTTAAAATAATATGCTATCAACAGTAAAATTGGCATCTAATTGATTTTTAAAGTGCTATCTTTGAAAGAATCATAAAAAAAACACTATTAATTTTAATAAATATAATTTTTTTTACAAAAATAACAGTATCTGTAAAATGAAAACTTTGTTTGAAAACTTACGATTTTTTACCTTTTTAATTCTGTTTTATAATACTATTTTTGTAGTGTAATTATATAAGTTTTGGGGGAAACTAATAATTAATTTAGAGAGCTAATTTTATATTAGCTCTTTTTTTTTTTAGAAATGTGTCACATTTGTATTTTTAAATTGTCTTTATTACAACACTTAAATTTACAAAATGAAATCTAAAATTATATTCGCAACTTGTTTTTTTTTAACGCTTAGTTTTTTTGCTCAAAAAACAATTGAAGCCTCAGATGTAATGAAAAACATTAAAGAAGGTAAAGATATCTCTTACCAAAACACCACAATTGTTGGTACTTTAGACTTTACTTACATGGATGAAACTTTGGAAAAACTACCTAAAAAAAAGAAAAATAGTTGGTGGAATAACAATACTAGTAATCTTATAAAAAAAGTGATTAAAGCGAATATCTCTTTTACAAATTGTGTTTTTAAAGACGATGTTTTAGCATATATACCCGATGAAGATTCTGGTTATACATTTACGGCTGATTTTGATAATAACATCATTTTTAAGCACTGTACTTTTCAAGGAAAAGCAATGTTTAAATACTCTCATTTTAAAGAATACACCGATTTTACGGGTACTATTTTTAATGATGATAACACGTTTAAAAGGGCTGAGTTTAAAAAAGCTATAAGTTTTAAAAGCACAAAATTTACTGAAAGAGCTACATTTAAATATGCAAAATTTAGCAAAAATGTAAGCTTTGCAAATTCAATTTTTGAAGATTCAGCCGTGTTTAAATATACAAAATTTAATAATGGTGTTTCTTTTAACCATGCTAATTTTGAAGAGGATTTGAATATTAAATATATGGAAGTTTTAGGTGAATTCGATATTACAAAAATGAATGTTGGTTATGATATTGACTCTAAATACACCAAAATTAATGGTAAAAGCTTTAACAAATATCTTTTAATAAGTAAAAACTGATTGCATTTAAAGCCTATACTTTAAAGATAAATTTTATGTTGTGTAACTCGTTTTAACTTTTTTGGTACAATTACTTACTAGCAAATAATTTTACATCATTTCCAGAAACCTGTTTTTCTCCCAAAATAATTAAGCGTTCAACAACATTTCTTAATTCACGTATATTTCCTGTCCAATCATATTTCTGAAGCAATTGAATTGCATCGTCAGAAAATGTTTTTTTAGGCATGCCTTGTTCTTCAGATATTTTTGTGGCAAAGAAGTTTACTAATAAAGGAATATCTTCTCTTCTATCATTTAACGCAGGTACTTTAATTAAAATTACTGCCAATCTATGATATAAATCCTCTCTAAATCTTCCTTCTGCAATTTCTGTTTTCAAATTTTTATTTGTTGCAGCTATCACTCTTACATTTACTTTAATATCCTTATCAGAACCTACACGAGATATTCTATTTTCTTGTAAAGCACGCAACACTTTTGCCTGTGCAGAAAGACTCATATCACCTATTTCATCTAAAAAAATAGTACCCCCATTTGCCGCTTCAAATTTTCCAGCTCTGTCCTTATTTGCGCCTGTAAATGAACCTTTTACGTGACCAAATAATTCGCTTTCTATCAATTCTGATGGAATTGCAGCACAATTCACCTCAATCATTGGTGCTTTTACTCTATCTGATTTTTCGTGTAACCAATGTGCCACCAACTCTTTACCTGTTCCATTTGGTCCAGTAATTAAAACTCTAGCATCTGTAGCTGCAACTTTTTCTATAATTTCTTTAATGTGATTGATGCTCTCACTCTCACCAATCATTTCGTAATTTTTGCTTACTTTTTTCTTGAGTCTTTTATTTTCTACCACCAATACTTTTCTGTCTAAAGCATTACGAACCGTATTTAATAAACGATTTAAATCTGGTGGTTTAGAAATATAATCAAAAGCACCTAAACGCATTGTGTTTACAGCTGTATCTAAATCTCCATGACCAGAAATCATAACAATAGGCACCTCTGGTTTAATTTTTTTAGCCTTTTCTAAAACCTCAACACCATCCATCTTAGGCATTTTTATGTCGCACAACACTAAGTCGTAATCATTGTTTTTAATCATTTCAATACCCAACAACCCATCTTCTGCTTGTTCTACGTTATAGGTATCATTTTCCTCAGAAATAATTTTAGTTAATACTCTTCTAATTGCAGCTTCGTCTTCTATGATTAAAATTTTACTCATTTTTTAAATTTAAAAATTCAAACGTTTTAAAGTTTACTATTCAGGGTTGGTATTCACTTAAAAACCTTAAAACTATACGTGATTATTTTTTCTTTTCTTTTTTTATTTGTGCTCAAAAAGATGTACATCTCTTTGTGGAAATGGTATTGTGATATTATTTTCTCTAAATGCTTTATCAATTTCAAAGCGGATATTACTTTGTGTAAAACGTGCTTCAAAACTATTATTTAATGTAAATACTACTCTAAAGTTTAAAGAACTATCTGCAAAATCAGTAAACAACACTGTTGGTTCAGGTTTTGTTAACACTGCTGGTTGTGCTTTTGCAATGTCTAGTAAAATTTTCTTTACCAACACAACATCAGAACCATACGCTACTCCAACATCAACAACTTCTCTTGTTTCTGTTCCATTTTCTGTCCAATTGAATAAAATATTAGTAAGATATAAATGATTTGGTATCACTAAAACTTTATTATCTATAGTTACAGCTCTTGTTGTTCTTAACCGTATATCCAAAACCCTGCCAACTTTTCCTTCAAGTTCAATAATATCACCTACATGTACAGATTGATCTACTAAAATAAAAATACCCGATAAAATATCTTGAAAAAGGGTTTGTAGTGCCAAACCTACACCAATTAACAAAGCTGCAGAAGCCGCAAATACTGCTGTTACATCTACCCCAGAGGTATTCATGGTGATTAAAAAAATAACCAAAAACACAAACCACCTTACGTAACCAAAAACTGTTGCAAATTTCTGCTTGTCGTTAGCGGGCATTTTTCTGGTGATAAACTTTCTAATCAGTTTTAATACATAAGAAGTTACCAATAATGCAACCACAACAAAGATTAATCCTCTTACTGTGATTCCTATTTCTTGACTAAAAACAAATTTATAATCTAAAATAGATGTGGCTTCATCTACAATTGTGTCTTTAACAGCATTAATTGTGTCTTGCATTTATCCTTTGTATTTTAACCACTTGTATAAATCTTTGTAACTTGGTTTTTTTCCGTACATCAAAATTCCTACTCTGTAAATTTTAGCTGCCAACCACACCATAAAAATAAATGTTAGCACTAACAATGTCATAGAAATTGCCAATTCGTACCAAGAAACTCCGAAAGGTACTCGCATTAACATCACTATAGGGCTTGTTAATGGTATGTATGAAAATGCCACCGAAATTGGTCCATGTGGATCATTAATTACTGTTGCAAAACCAACATATACTCCTAATATTAAAGGTATCATAATTGGTAACATAAATTGCTGTGTATCTGTTTCATTATCAACAGCTGCTCCCACTGCTGCAAATAAGGAACTGTATAACATATACCCTCCTAAAAAGTAAAAAATGAATAATAAAAACATTTTTAAAATAGGTAACCTTAAAATTTCTTGAATAACCAATTGCATTTTATCGCCTCCAGCAGCCTGTTTTGCAGCCTCTAATTGTTCTGCTGGCAATTTAGCGGTTTGCATTTCTACAATATCAATTCCAAAAATAGAAGAAGCTACAGTTGCAATAATAAATATTAAAAAACCCCAAATTAAAAATTGTAACAAACCTGCAGAAGCATTACCAATAATTTTACCTAGCATCAACTGAAAAGGTTTTACTGATGATACTATAACCTCTATAATTCTACTTGTTTTTTCTTCTATTACACTTCGCATTACAGAAGATCCGTAAATAATTACAAACATCATTAATAAATACCCAGCAATGGCACCAACTCCTATTTTTAAACCATTGATTAATTTAGATGATTTTTCGCCAGAAAAGTTATACATTTTAATATCAGACTGAATTTTTGATGCGTTAATTTTATCGACATCAATACCAAAATTATTCAATTTTTGATTTCTTATTTTGCGTTCAATCTTATTTTCAAGTGTGTTCATTACAGATAAACCCGGAGAATCTTTAGAGTAAAACTCAATAGATTTTGCCAAAATCTCTAAACTATCTTGTTTCGGAATAATTAAAGCTCCATAATGGTTTCCTTCTTCTACTTTTTGTTTGGTTTCTGCTACTCCTAAAGCTGTAAAATCTTGATAATGTATGGTTTTTGTGTTTTTAAAATCTTCTTTAGAGAACAAGCCTGAATGGTCTACATAAACAATTTCTTTTACTTTTTCGTCATTTTTTTTCATCAAAAAATAAACCAAAGCCCCCATTCCTACCATGATTAATGGACTTAAAAAAGTCATCACTATAAACGATTTATTACGAACCTTTGCAATAAATTCTCTTTGTATTATTAGTTTTAACTTGCTCATTGCTTAATTGTTTTTATGTACGGCTTGAATAAAAATATCGTTTGCACTTGGTATCAATTCTACAAAATGTTGCACTTCTCCTCTACTGGTTAAAAAAGACAACAAATCGTTGGCAGAATTTGTTTCATTTAGTTTTACATTGATCGTCATTTCATTACCAAGTAATTTAAAATCCGCAGCAAAAACCTCGAAACTTTCTTTTAATTGTGCTTTAACTTCATTCGGATTTGCTGTATTTAAGCCCACTTGAAACGTATTGGTTCTAAACTCACGTTTAATATCTGCCAATTTACCATCAAGTATTTTATTCGATTTGTTGATTAAAGCAATTTCATCGCACATTTCTTCTACAGATTCCATTCTGTGTGTAGAAAAAATAATTGTAGCACCTTCATCTCTCAACTGTAAAATTTCTTTGGCAATTAATTGTGCGTTTATAGGATCGAAACCCGAAAAAGGTTCATCGAAAATTAATAATTTAGGATTGTGCATTACAGTTACAATAAACTGTACTTTTTGTGCCATTCCTTTAGAAAGTTCTTCAATTTTTTTACCCCACCAAGCAGAAATATCAAATTTATCGAACCAATACTTTAACCGTTTTTTGGCTTCTGATTTAGACAATCCTTTTAATTGAGCTAAATACAAAGCTTGCTCACCAACTTTCATAGATTTATACAACCCTCTTTCTTCTGGTAAATAACCAATATCTGCTGTATGTTTTGGTGCTAAAGATTCTCCATCTAACACAACAGAGCCTGCATCTGCCATCGTTATTTGATTAATTATCCTTATTAATGATGTTTTTCCTGCACCATTTGGACCTAACAACCCATACACACTGCCTTTTGGAATGTGAATGGACACATCGTTTAAAGCTATAAAATCTCCATATTTTTTTGAAACATTATTAATTTCTAGTAAGTTACTCATTGGTTTTTTGGTTATTTTCTAATATCAACAAATTTAACTATTTAACAATAACACAAAAAAAAACTCTCAATTAATTTGAGAGTTTTTAATTTAGATAAAATTTATATTATACTTTTTTCTTATATTCTAAGTAATACAAATAAACCATATAAAAAAATAAAAGGAATAAAACTGTTAGTGAAAACACACTAACAGTTTCAAAACCTTTATTTACGAAACCTGCTACTCTTGTTGCTAGATATGCAAGTATTACATATTTAGTTACCTTATTTATTTTTTCTTGTTTGATCATATTTTCCTATTAAACATTATCTAAATTATCACAACCATTTAAACACTCTACTAAAGCAATTGCGGCAATAATATCAGCAATCGGTGCCGGACCATCAGATACAACCATTAAAGTAAAAATGCTATAACAAGCTACTTTACACCAAGGTCCTTTTGCATCTGACTCACTAACTAAACTGTAAAAAACTTCTCCATCAACATTTTTATTATCTAGAGTATTATTTTTTACCATTTTATATTCATACTCAACGTTATTGATATCTATAACATAAAACTTTTTAGAATTAATAGAAAATTTAATGCTACTTATTTCATTATCTATCTCTAAGGTATGAGGAATCTATAGCAGCAATTTCTATAAAGTTTTCAGTTGTAGATTTACTTTGATCTAAATTTAATTTAGAAGCCACTAAATCATATTCACTTAAAGTCTCTGTTTTTGTATCAAATATATTAACTTTATTTGATTGGCTTTGATTTTCTAATATAACACTATCTTTTTCGCAAGCAAAAGCTAAAAATAAAATAGCAACAATCGAGAAAACTCCAAAATTTTTAATTTTTTTCATAATATTTTTTTTTAAGATTAGATGCAATAATAATAACAATAACAAAATAAAAAAGTAAATATTTCAAATGAAAGCTTAAAATATTTCTTGAATCTTAATATATTAACAGATATATAGAATTATTTTCAACAATTTAAATTTACACATAAAATGTTAAAAATTACTATGCATGCATAACTTTTTTTAATTTACTATGCATGCATAGTAATATTTTAATATCTTTGGCATAATGGATAAAAGTATTTCAATTGATCATCAATTAAGAGCCACTTGGCAAGCGGTTGCTAAAATGTATAATGAACAAGCTGCAAAACATGATAGTACTATGGCTACCGCTTTTGTTTTATTAACTATTGATAAAGTAAATGGAACACCATCTACAGCGTTAGGCCCGTTAATGGGTATGGAACCTACAAGCCTATCTAGAATCTTAAAAAATATGGAAGAAAAAGGAGCTATTAGTAGAGAAAAAAATCCGGATGATGGAAGAAGCGTAATTATTAAATTGACAGATTATGGAAAGGAAATGCGTAAAATTTCTAAAGGACACGTTTATCAGTTTAACAATATTGTTAGAGAACATGTCAATCAAAACGAATTGGATTCATTTTTTAAAGTGATGAACACAATAAACACATTAATTACTGAAAAGAAAATTTTTGACACAATTGATGAAGATAAATAAAAAGTACAAAAAACTATAAACAAATGACAAGAAGAATTAAAAAAGTAGCAATCATAGGATCCGGAATTATGGGTTCTGGTATTGCATGTCACTTTGCTAATATTGGTGTTGAAGTTCTTTTATTGGATATTGTTCCAAGAGAATTAAACGACAAAGAAAAAGCAAAAGGACTCACATTAGAAGATAAAGTAGTTCGTAATCGTTTGGTAAATGATGCTTTAGCCACTTCTTTAAAATCGAAACCATCTCCTATTTATAGTCAACAATTTGCAAGTAGAATTACTACTGGTAATTTAGAAGATGATATTGCAAAAGTAGCAGATGTAGATTGGATTATGGAAGTTGTTGTAGAACGATTAGACATTAAAAAAATCGTTTTCGAAAAATTAGAGAAATATAGAACTCCTGGTACTATTATTTCTTCAAATACTTCTGGAATTCCGATTCAATTTATGAACGAAGGCAGAAGCGAAGATTTTCAGCAACATTTTGCAGTAACTCACTTTTTTAATCCACCAAGATATTTAAAACTTTTTGAAGTTGTTCCAGGACCAAATTGTAAACAAGAAGTTACAGATTTCTTAATGATGTATGGTGACAAGTTTTTAGGTAAAACGTCAGTTTTAGCAAAAGATACTCCTGCATTTATTGGAAATAGAATTGGTATTTTCGGAATTCAATCTTTATTTCATCAAGTAAAAGAATTAGGTTTAACTGTAGAGGAAGTAGATAAATTAACAGGCCCTGTAATTGGTCGTCCAAAATCGGCTACATTTAGAACTGTAGATGTTGTTGGGCTAGATACTTTGGTACACGTTGCTAATGGTATTTATGAAAATTGTCCTAATGATGAAGCGCATGAGTTGTTTAAATTGCCAGGTTTCATCAACACAATGATGGAAAACAAATGGTTAGGAAGCAAAACTGGTCAAGGATTTTACAAAAAAGTAAAAAATGCTGATGGTAAAAGTGAAATCTTAACCTTAGACTTAGACACCTTAGAATATCGTTCTAAAAAACGTGCAAAATTTGCCACTTTAGAACTTACGAAAACGATTGATAAACCAATTGATCGATTTAAAGTTTTAGTAGGTGGTAAAGATAAAGCTGGCGAGTTTTACAGAAAGAACTTTGCTGCAATGTTTGCTTATGTACAAAATAGAATTCCAGAAATTTCTGATGAGCTTTATAAGATTGATGATGCCATGAAAGCTGGGTTTGGTTGGGAAAATGGTCCTTTCGAAATTTGGGATGCTGTTGGTGTAGAAAAAGGAATCGAATTAATGAAAGCAGAAGGACATGAACCTGCAACTTGGGTAACAGAAATGTTAGCTACTGGTTCTACCTCTTTTTATTCTGTTAAAGAAGGTGCTACTTATTTCTATGATATTCCTGCTAAATCTCAAACTAAAAAACCAGGTCAGGATTCTTTTATCATTCTAGATAATATTAGAAAATCAAACGAAGTTTGGAAAAACTCTGGAGCTGTAATTGAAGATTTAGGAGATGGAATTTTAAATCTAGAATTCCAATCGAAAATGAATACTATTGGTGGTGATGTTTTAGCTGCAATTAATAAAGCAATTGATTTAGCAGAGAAAAATCACCAAGGATTAATTATTGGTAATCAAGCTGCAAACTTTTCTGTAGGTGCCAATATTGGTATGATTTTTATGATGGCTGTAGAGCAAGAATATGATGAATTAAATTATGCCATTAAATATTTTCAAGATACCATGATGCGTATGCGTTATTCTGCAATACCTACAATTTCTGCTCCTCATGGAATGGCTTTAGGTGGTGGTTGCGAAATATCACTACATGCAGATAAAGTTGTTGCAGCAGCAGAAACTTATATAGGTTTGGTAGAATTTGGAGTTGGTGTAATTCCTGGTGGTGGTGGTTCTAAAGAAATGGCGTTAAGAGCATCAGATTTGTTTCATAAAGGTGATGTTCAATTGAATGTTTTACAAGAACATTTCTTAACCATTGGTATGGCAAAAGTTGCAACTTCTGCTTACGAAGCTTTCGATTTAGGTTTATTACAAAAAGGAAAAGATGTAGTTGTTGTTAATAAAGACAGACAAATTGCACAAGCTAAAAAGCATGCCTTATTAATGGCAGATGCTGGTTACACACAGCCTGTAAAACGAAATGATGTTTTAGTGTTAGGGAAACAAGCATTAGGAATGTTTTTAGTAGGTACAGATTCTATGGAAGCAAGTAACTATATTTCTGCTCACGATCAGAAAATTGCAAATAAATTGGCTTACGTTATGGCTGGTGGAGATTTATCTGAACCGACAAAAGTATCTGAACAATACTTATTAGATATTGAGCGCGAAGCTTTTTTAAGTTTATGTACAGAACGTAAAACTTTAGAAAGAATTCAGCACATGTTAAAAACGGGTAAACCTTTACGTAACTAAAATCCCATCTAAATCTTCCCAAAGGGAAGACTTAAAATTAGGAATTTATAAAATGAAGTTTAAAATTTAAAAAATAACCCAGACAAATTCCCTTTCCTTTGGAAAGGGTTAGGGATAGGATTATGAAAACAGCATATATAGTAAAAGCATATAGAACAGCAGTTGGTAAAGCACCAAAAGGATTGTTCAGATTTAAAAGAGCTGACGAATTAGCTGCAGAAACCATTCAATATATGATGAATGAACTGCCTAATTTTGATAAAAAAAGAATTGATGATGTAATTGTTGGTAATGCAATGCCAGAAGGTGCTCAAGGTTTAAATATGGCACGTTTAATCTCTTTAATGGGGTTAGATATTGTTGATGTTCCTGGAGTTACTGTAAACCGTTTTTGTTCTTCTGGATTAGAAACAATTGGTATGGCTGTTGCTAAAATTCAATCTGGAATGGCAGATTGTATTATTGCAGGTGGAGCAGAAAGTATGAGCTCTGTACCAATGACAGGTTTTAAACCCGAATTAAATTATGATACAGTTGCAGCTGGTCATGAAGAATATTATTGGGGAATGGGTAATACAGCAGAAGCTGTTGCCAACGAATTTAATGTATCTAGAAAAGACCAAGATGAATTCGCTTTAAACTCGCATTTAAAAGCATTAAGAGCTTTAGAAGAAAACAGATTTCAAGACCAAATTGTACCTATAGAAGTAGAACAAACTTTTATTGATGCAAAAGGTAAAAAAGCAACCAAAAAATATACAGTTAATAAAGACGAAGGTCCTAGAAAAGGATCGAATATAGAAGGTTTAGCAAGATTGCGTCCTGTTTTTGCAGCTGGTGGAAGTGTAACTGCTGGTAACTCATCTCAAATGAGTGATGGTGCTGCCTTTGCTTTGGTGATGAGCGAAGAAATGGTGAAAGAGTTAAATCTAGAACCTATAGCAAGAATGGTAAGTTATGCTGCTGCAGGTGTACCTCCAAGAATTATGGGAATTGGCCCAGTTGCTGCAATTCCGAAAGCATTAAAACAAGCAGGTTTACAACAAAATGATGTTGAATTGATAGAGTTAAATGAGGCTTTTGCTTCTCAATCTTTAGCTGTAATTCGCGAGTTAGGCTTAAACCCTGATATCATCAACGTAAATGGTGGAGCTATTGCATTAGGTCATCCTTTAGGTTGTACAGGGGCAAAATTATCTGTGCAATTGTTTGATGAAATGCGCAAAAGAGAAATGAATAATAAATACGGAATGGTTACCATGTGCGTAGGAACAGGACAAGGTGCTGCAGGTATTTTTGAATTTTTAAACTAATCATCCGTAAAAACAACATTAAAATGGAAACTACAAACAAAGACATATTAAGAGGAGGACAATTCCTAGTTAAAGAAACAAATTGTGAAGATGTATTTACTCCAGAAGATTTTTCTGAAGAGCAAGCAATGATGAAAGAGGCTGTAAGTGAATTTACAGACAGAGAAATTGTTGCAAATAGAGATCGTTTTGAAGCTAAAGATTATGCATTAACAGAAGAAGTAATGAAAAAAGCTGGAGAACTTGGCTTTTTAGGTGTTGCTGTTCCTGAAGAATATGGAGGAATGGGAATGGGCTTTGTTTCTACTATGATTACTTGCGAATATATTTCGAGTGGAAATGGTTCTTTAAGTACTGCTTTTGGTGCACATACAGGTATTGGTACAATGCCAATTACATTGTATGGAACTGAAGAACAAAAACAAAAATATGTACCAAAATTAGCTTCTGGTGAGTGGATGGGCGCATATTGTTTAACGGAACCAGGTGCTGGTTCTGATGCCAATTCTGGTAAAACTACTGCTGAATTAACAGAAGATGGTAAATCATACAAAATTAATGGGCAAAAAATGTGGATCTCAAATGCAGGTTTCTGTAATTTGATGATCGTTTTTGCACGTATAGAAGATGATAAAAACATTACTGGATTTATTGTTGAGTATGATGCAGCAAATCCAAATGGAATAACTTTAGGTGAAGAAGAGCATAAACTAGGAATTCGTGCATCATCCACAAGACAAGTATTTTTTAACGATACTGTTGTACCAATAGAAAATATGCTATCTGTTAGAGGTGGTGGATTTAAAATTGCCGTAAACGCATTAAATGTTGGTCGTATTAAATTGGCTGCTGCTTGTATTGATTCTCAAAGAAGAGTGTTAACAACTGCTTTACAATATGCAACAGAGCGTAAACAATTTAAAACGCCTATTGCAGAATTTGGTGCTATAAAAGCCAAATTAGCTGAAATGGCTACCAATTGTTATGCTGGTGAATCTGCTAGTTACAGAGCTGCAAAAGATATTGAAGATAGAATTAACATGAGAATGGCTTCTGGGAATACACATCAAGAAGCAGAATTAAAAGGTGTAGAAGAATATGCAATTGAATGTTCTATTTTAAAAGTTACTGTTTCTGAAGATGTACAAGCATGTGCAGATGAAGGGATCCAAATTTTTGGAGGAATGGGCTTTTCTGAAGAAACACCAATGGAAGCCGCTTGGAGAGATGCAAGAATTGCTCGTATTTACGAAGGTACAAACGAAATAAACAGAATGCTTTCTGTAGGTATGTTAATTAAAAAAGCAATGAAAGGTCATGTAGATTTATTAGGCCCTGCTACTGCTGTTGCTGATGAATTAATGGGAATTCCTTCTTTTGATACACCAGATTATTCTGAACTATTTGCAGAAGAAAAAGAAATGATTGCTAAACTAAAGAAAGTCTTTTTAATGGTTGCTGGTGCTGCCATTCAAAAATATGGACCAGATTTAGAGCAACATCAACAATTATTATTAGCTGCTGCAGAAATTTTGAATGAAATATACATGGCAGAATCTACCTTATTACGTGCAGAAAAAAATGCAAAACGTTTTGGAGAAGATGCACAAGAGGGCCAAATAGCTATGGCAAAACTATACTTATACAATGCCGTAGAAATTATTGCTAAAAACGGTAGAGAAGGTATTGTTTCTTTTGCTGAAGGAGATGAGCAACGCATGCTTTTAATGGGATTAAAACGTTTTACCAAATATGCAAACTACCCAAATGTTATTGCGTTAAGAAATACAATTGCAGAAAAGTTGAAAGCAGAAAATAAGTATTGCTTTTAAATGTGATTTAAATATAACTTCTCTTGGCCAAATTTAGCCATACGAACTTTAAGTGGAGAAATCTCAGGTTTCGACTAGATTTCTCCATTTCTGTTAAAATGACATTCACTTTTAAATCATAAAATAAGAATCTAGTTCATAAATAATTGCTCTTAAGCCGAACTCAGGTTTTTAAGTTTTAATTTAAAATAAGTCCAATCACCATTTTTTTACACATAAAACTTAAAAAAGTTTTAAAGTTTTAGTTGTTTGTTAAAAAAGACCATTTTAATTAATGGTCTTTTTGTTATATTTGTAATTCGATTCCCCAATTTTTTTAACAAAAAATACTACAACTATGAAATTAAAGCTATTTTTGGTTGTTGCCTTTTTGATGATTCTAGGGAGCTGTAAAAAACCAAAACCTATCAATATTAATAGTGATGAGCTATTAGAAAACATAAAAACACTCTCTGACGATGTTTACCAAGGGAGAGCTTTTTCTAAACCTGGAAGCAAAAAAGCTCAAGAATTTATTGTTAGTAAATTTGCAGAATTAGGCATTCGCCCTGCTGTAAATAGTAATTATCTTCAAGAGTTTTCTCATACATTTAAAGGCAAAGCTAGACATGAAGTTTTTCCAATGATAACCCCCAAACCTTTAGATGATTACTCTAACGTACCAGATACAACTGCTACTGGTGCCAATATTATTGCATTGCTTAAAGGACAAACAAATAAAGATTTTATAATTACTGCACATTACGATCATTTAGGCGTAAGAGAAGGTAAAATTTATAATGGTGCAGATGATAATGCTTCTGGAACTGCTGCATTATTTACAATAGCTGAATATTTTAAAGAAAACCCAACGCAACATAATTTAATTTTTGCGGCTGTAGATGCAGAAGAAATTGGTTCTTTAGGAGCTGAATATTTTCTAAAAAATTACACCAACAAAGCAAATATTGCCTTAAATATTAATTTAGATATGATTGCTCATAGCGATTATGATCCAGAGTTATTTGCGTCTGGTCTGTATCATCACCCAAATTTAAGAAGCCCTTTAGAAGATATTTATTCAGAAAAAATTATGCTTCTTTTTGGTCATGATGACCCCGAAAATAAAGAACAATCCGACTGGACTTTCTCTTCAGATCATAGAGTTTTTCATAAAGAAAAAATTCCTTTCATTTATTTTGGGGTACCAGACCATAAAGATTATCATAGACATACAGATACTTATGGCACTATAAACGAAGCATTTTATATTGAAGCTGTAAAAGTTATTATTCAGGCTATAGAAAATTTTGATAAAGAACTGGCCAAATAATTAAACCTGGTTTTAGAATATCATAAGAGGTTGTCTTAAAAGTTTATGAAGCTATCTTTTTAACTGAAGTTGAAAAACTTATATTGATTTACAATTGATAAGATTTTTTCATATTGGTTAAAATAACAAGCTTTAGTACTTTTAAAATAGCCTCTTTTCTTTTTTTAACAATGTAAATATTGATAGAAATATAAGTTTTTCTTAATTTCGAATCATAAATTCTGATTTTACACAATAATTATGAAAAAAACCTTACTCTTTTTATTGATTTTAACTTTTGTAATTCCTACAGAAATAGAAGCTCAAAAGAAAAAATCAAAAAAAAACAAAACCGAACAACCTACAAAACAAGCCAAAAAGAGTAAAACACCAAAATACTCAGACTTTGTAAAAGCTGCAACAAAAACCGATGACGGTCTTTTTAAAGTGCATCATAATAAGAGTTCATTTTTATATGAAATTCCTAAAAATAAATTGGGTAAAGAAATGCTCTTGGTAACCCGAATTAAAGAAATACCCGCTGGTTTGGGAGGTGGCTATGTAAATGCTGGATCTAAAATAAATACGCAGGTAATAGTCTGGGAAAAATTTCAGAATAAAATCTTATTAAAAGTAAAATCGTACAATGCTGTCGCAAATGATTCGCTACCTATTTATCAATCGGTAAAAGTAAACAACTTAGAACCCATTATTTATGCTTTTGATATAAAAACTCAAAATGTAGATTCTACAGCGGTTTTAGTTGATGTTACCAAATTTTTCTCATCAGATGTAAAAGCAATTACAGCTTTACCATCATATTATCGAAAAAGGTATAAAGTAAGAAGGTTAGATGCCTCAAGAAGCTTTATCAACTCTATAAAAAGTTATCCAAAAAATATTGAGGTCGTACAAGATTTTACTTTTGATGCAGATGAACCACCTAGTAATACTAGAACAAATACCATTACAATTCGTGTAAACCAATCTATGATAGTATTGCCAGAAGATAAAATGATGCCTAGATTGTACGACAAAAGAGTGGGCTATTTTTCTATTGGTAATGTAGATTATAGTTCTGAAGCCTTAAAAGCAGACGATAAAAGATATATTAGACGTTGGCGTTTAGAACCTAAAGATTTAGAAGCATACTATCGTGGCGAATTAGTAGAGCCTATAAAACCAATTGTATACTACCTAGATCCTGGTACACCTGTTAAATTAAGAAAATACATAAAACAAGGTGTAGATGATTGGGCTAAAGTTTTTGAAACTGCTGGTTTTAAAAATGCAATTATGGCAAAATACCCACCCACTAAAGAAGAAGATCCAGAATTTAGTATGGAAGATGTACGCTATTCTTCTATAAGATATGTAGCTAGTACAACTAGAAATGCAACAGGACCTAGTGTTTCTGACCCAAGAACTGGAGAAATTATTGAAAGTGATATTATTTGGTATCACAATCATTTACGTTCTTACAGAAACCGATATTTATTAGAAACAGGTGCTGCGAATCCGTCTGCAAGAACCCTAGATACTCCCGATGAAGAAATTGGAGAAATGATGCGAATGGTAATTTCGCATGAAGTTGGCCACGCATTAGGTTTACCACACAATATGGCTGCCAGTTTTGCATATCCTGTAGATTCTTTACGTTCTGGAAAATTTACTCAGAAAATGGGAATTGCAGCCACCATTATGGATTATGCTCGTTATAACTATGTTGCACAACCAGGTGATGAAAACATTAGATTTATTCGCCAACTTGGGCCTTATGATCACTATGCCATTAATTGGGGATATCGTAAAATTAAGGGGGCTACAACTCCTCAAAACGAAGTAAAAATCTTAGACAAATGGATTGAAGATAAAGCAGATAACCCTATTTATAGATTTGGTGCGCAACGTTTTGACCCATCTGCTCAAACTGAAGGTATAGGAAACGACCAAGTAAAAGCCTCTACTTACGGAATAAAAAACTTAAAAATAGTAGCTAAAAATTTACCAGAATGGACATCAGATCAAACCAATAATTACGAAGATTTATCTGAATTATATGGCGAATTATTGGGGGTTTGGAGTAGATATATAGGACATGTATCAGGAAATATTGGTGGTGTTTATGAATACAATAAAAAACCAACTCAAAATGGCATGATATATCAACCTGTATCCAAAGAAAAACAAAAAGAAGCAATGGTTTGGTTACAAAAAAATGCTTTTAAAACACAAGATTGGTTGTTAACACCTGAAATTTTGGCCAATATTGATGAGAGTGGATATACAGCTAGAATGTTAAACTTACAAAACAGACAGTTATATTCTATTTTAAATTCATCAAGATTATCTAGAATGATTGATACTGAAATTATAGACTCTAACACATACAATGTTTTGTATATGATGAGAGATTTACGTTATGGCATTTTCTCTGAGGTAAATTATACTAAAAATGTAGATGTGTTTAGACGAAACCTTCAAAAATCTTATATAGATCGATTAGGAATGCTATTAAATGATAAAAATTCTAAAAATTCAGACATATCTTCTATTGCTAGAGGCGAACTAGAAGCTTTAAACTTTCAGTTAACTATTGCTAAAAATAGAAAAGTAAACAGAATTACAAAATATCATTATAGAGATTGTTTGGCAAAAATTAAACAGATCTTAAATCCTAAATAATTTATAAAAGTTTTTTCTAAAATTTTAAAAAACATTCAATTATACTACTTACAAATATAATTGAATGTTTTTTTATTTAAAATCAATAAATTATCATTTTTATTCAAAAAAATGTAACCTTAATTTAAAAATATTCGTCAAAGCTATAAACAAATAATAAAAACAATTTAAAAATCACAAATTATGGAAGAAATAGCTGTATTAATTATAATTTTTGGAACACTTTTCGGAATCGTTTATTTATTTTTTTCTACAAGAAATAAAGAAAGAATGGCTTTGATTGAAAAAGGTGCAGATGCAAGTATTTTTGTTAAAATACCCTCTAAAAACGCGGCTCCTTTTTGGAAAGTTATTATCTTAAACTTATCACTTTTATCAATGGGTATTGGTTTAGGCGTTTTTATAGCATCAATATTAGATACCTATTCTAATTTAGGTGATCCTGTTTACCCAGCAACCATTTTTTTTATGGCTGGTGTGGGTTTATTTATAGGTTTTAACCTCACTAAAAAATTAGACGAATAGTAGTTAACCACTTTTAATCATCAAATTAAAACCATTTCAATTTTTATTAAAGTGGTTTTTTTCTAGTTAAGAAAGTTAGTATCTTTAAGCAACTTTTTTAACATGCAAAAAGAAAAGCAAACTTCAACTTTTAAAGAACTTTTAGATAAGTTGCAGCAAGAAAGTTGGCAACTAGAACTACTAATTTCGGGTTTTGCCATTTTGGGTTTATTTTCTGCTACAGATAATTTATACTTAAAATTTAAAATTGCACAGCATAACAATCATTTAACAGAAAGTTTAGTATGGTTTGCAGTATCTATTTCTTGTTGGATTTTAATTGCAAATCTTTTAATTCATGTAATTTTAAGAGGGCTTTGGATTGGAGCACTAGGCTTGCGCTATGTTTCTGGAGATATTGATTATGAAGAACTAAATTACTCCTCAAAATTTACTAAATATCTCAAAAAAAAAATTGGCTCATTTGATAACTATATCGCTACTTTAGAAGATTATTGTAGTATTGTTTTTGCTGTTTCATTTTTGTTTATCTTCTATTTTTTGGCAAGTTTCCTCTGTGTAATTACTTTACTCGTTATTACAGTAGTCTTTTTAGATAATGATTTTGATGGCATTTGGGAAAATATATTTGAGTTTATAGGTATTGGTCTTATTTTTATTACCCTAGTTGGAATGCTTTTCACTTTTATAGATTTTATAACACAAGGGTTTTTAAAACGTAAAAAATGGACTAGCAAAATTTACTTTCCTATTTACAGGGTATTCAATATCGTAACATTATCATTCTTATACAGACCTTTGGTATACAACTTTTTAGACAATAAGTTTGGTAAACGTTTAAGTTTTATATTGGTTCCTGTTTATATTGGAATATTATACCTAAGTTCATTTAAATATACAGATTCCAACTATTTAAATATTGATAGAAGATCATCAGAATTTGTAGCGAACTCAAATAATTATGAAGACTCAATTCTAAAAGAAAACGATTTTATAAACAGAGCAACCATTCAATCTAAAGTCATTACAGATAATTATCTAAAAATTTTTATTGTTTTTAATGATAATTTAGAAGAACGATTATTTGATTATAACCCAAGTTTAAGGCCCAAAAACGATAGAAGAGGTTTAAGTTCTGGTGTGGTTTTTAACAACAATTACGATATTAGTTTTAGACAATTAGATAGCTTAAGAAAAGCCTATTATTATACTTTTAATGAGGTATACCTCACTAAAATAAATGACACATATTATAAAACCCACTATGTGGCTTCATCTAGTAAAAACAAAAAATTAGGTTTTGAAACTTATGTTGCTATAGATAGTTTAAAAGAAGGTAAGCACCTTTTAAAAATAAATAGAAAATACATTAATAACAAAAAAGACACCGTTTTACGAAACGTAGTTCAAATACCATTCTGGAAATTCAATAAATAAACAAATGAAAAACATTACACTATTACTTTTACTAGTTACAAGCATAACTTTTTCTCAAACCGATCAAAAAATTTATGATATTATCAACGCTGTTTCTGAAGATAGAATTAAAGCAGATGTTAAAACCTTAACTGAATTTGGTACACGAAATACGTTTTCAGATACCATTTCTGATACTCGCGGAATTGGTGCTGCAAGAAGATGGATAAAATCTGAATTCGATAAAATTTCTAACACTTGTAACAATTGTTTAAACGTTTTTTATCAAAAAGATTTGGTAACCAAAGAAATGGGAAAAAGAGTTCCTCATGATGCTTACGTTGTAAATGTTGTAGCCATTCAAAAAGGCACAAAATACCCAAATAAATATATTATTATGAGTGGTGATATTGATTCGCGTGCAAGCAACACAATGGATTTTAAAACAGACGCTCCTGGTGCAAACGACAACGCTTCTGGAATGGCTGGAACCATAGAAGCTGCAAGAGTTTTAAGTAAATATAAATTTGAAAGTAGCATTGTTTATGTTGGTTTATCTGGTGAAGAACAAGGGCTTTTTGGTGGCGCTGGTTTGGCAAAATACGCGAAAGAAAAAGGTTGGGATATTGTTGGTATTTTAAATAATGATATGATTGGAAATATCGAAGGCGTAGATGGTGTAATTGATAATAGAGCTTTTAGAATTTTTAGTGAACCTGTACCAGCTAACGAAACCGAAAGAGAGCGCAGAATGCGTCGTTTTTATGGTGGAGAGGTTGATGGTATTTCTCGTCAATTGGCTAGATATGTGTATAAAACTACGAAAACGTATATGCCAGAAATGAATCCGATGATGATTTATAGATTAGATAGATTTGGACGTGGAGGACATCATAGACCTTTTAACGACTTAGGTTTTGCTGGAATCAGAATTATGGAAGCGCACGAAAATTACACACAACAACATCAAGATATTAGAACTGAAAATGGTATTAATTATGGTGATACTTTTGAGCATGTAAATTTTCCTTATGCTAAAAAATTAACTGCGGTTAACGCAATAAATTTGGCTTCATTGGCTTGGGCTCCTACAGCTCCAAAAGAAGTTGCTATTGGTGGTATTGTTCAAGCATCAGCTAAATTAAAATGGAGTAAAGTAGATGGTGCTAAAGGGTATAAGATTTATTGGAGAGACACAACCTCTCCTACTTGGGATAATTTTAGATATGTAAAAACTACAGAATTTACTTTAGATGGTATTGTTATTGATAATTACTTTTTCGGAGTTGCTGCTGTAGGTGAAAATGGACACGAAAGTGTTGTTGTTTTTCCGAATAAAGCGTTTCGTTAATTATAAATTTATTTTCTAATGAAATCTTACTGGGGTTTTGCAATTATGATGTTTTTTGCTTGTAAAAGTGCACAAGAAAAAATCATAAAACCATCTTACATCAATTTTAAAATAAAGAAAAACACTTTAATTGTTAGTGCAAAAAATCCACTTTCTTGCCCAACATTTATCACTTTTAATAAAGATATTTTAGATACTGTAATTAATATAAATCCGTTAGAAGAAAAAATAATTTTAACTTTAAAAGATAGCTTACTAGATACTTTAAAGGTTTTAAAAAACTACAAACCTAGAATGAAATATGGTAGTTATCCGTTTATACAATATGATACTACTTTTAATTATGGTTTACCTTTTGGTAAAGGTAAACGCTATAAAATAATGCAAGGTCATTTTGGTAAATTTTCCCATAATTCTAATTTTTCTAAGTATGCAATAGATTTTAAAATGAAAGTTGGGCAACCTATTTGTGCAATACGCGATGGTATTGTTGTGAATATTAAAGAAGACTCTAATGAAGGAGGAAAAAGTAAAAAATATTACGATAAAGCCAACTATATATTATTATTCCATAAAGATGGTACTTTTTCACAATATGTACATTTAAAACAAAATGGTGTTGTTGTAGAAAAACAAGATTCTGTAAAAAAGGGGCAAATAATTGGCTATTCTGGAAATACAGGATTTTCTACAGCACCACATTTGCATTTTGGGGTATTTAAACCAACCATAAATGGGTTTGTTTCTATACCATATATTTTAGATTCTATACCTTCACATAAATATAAAAAAGGTAAATATGCGCTTAATAATTAAATTAGTCTTTTAAAAAATTACTAATTTCCTCTTCTGTAATCATTGGGTTTGCTCCAGCATTTTTAGCTACTAAAGCTCCAACTGCACAGGCAAAATTTAATGCTTTTTGAGGGTTTTCTTTAGCCAATAATTTATGAATTAAAGAAGCTAAAAAAGAATCACCAGAGCCAACAGTATCAACTACTTTTATTAAAAAACCGCTATTGTAATACAGGTTACCTTCAAACAATAAAACTGCTCCGTGCTCACCTTTTGTTACACAAATTGTTTTTGTTTTTGTTGTTGATGCTATAAAATGTAAGTTTTGTTCTAAATTATGATAAGGAGATCCTAAATCTGCGCCAATTTCATACAATTCTTCATCATTAAATTTAATAAAGTCTGCTTTTTTCATTAGCTGTAATAATGTGGCGATATCATAAAAAGGTTTTCGAATATTTACATCAAATATTTTATATGATGCTACTTCTAAAAGCTGATTTAATGTGTTTTTAGAAACTTGATCTCTAGCAGCTAAACTACCAAATACAAAAGCATTAGAATGTTTTACCACTTCTAACGCTTTTGTTGTAAGTTTTATCTTATCCCATGCTTTTGGGTATTCAATTGTATAGCTTGCTGCTCCTTTCTTATTTAAAGTTACGGCTACTTTTCCTGTTTCAAAATCATCTAAAATTTGAATATTATCGGTGCTTATATGTTGTTTATCTAGGTAATCTAAAATGGGTTTTCCTAAAACATCATTACCTATAGCACTTATTAAAGTTACATCATTAGAAAAAGATTGTAAACGAGATGCCACATTTAAAGGTGCTCCACCAATTTTTTTTTGAGATGGAAAAACATCCCATAGAACTTCGCCAAAAGAAACAAATTTATTCATTATTAGTAAATATTCGATTCTGAAGTTCTCTGGTTTATAGAACTTCTAAAAACATTTAACATACGTTTAGCAATACCTGTCCAACCAAAATTACGTCTTGCAAAACGAGCACCTTCTACAGACATTTCGTTTCGTAATTGAGGGTATAATAAAGGCATTGCCATCATTGCACCAAATTCTTTAGGTCTGTGGGGGTCTGCAAATAATGCCTGATTTCCAAAATCAATCAAATCGCACAAACCACCATGAACAGTAACTACGCTTGGTGTTCCGCAAGCCATAGCTTCAATAGCAACCATTCCAAAAGGTTCGTATCTAGATGGCATTGCAAAAATACTTGCAGAACGATATACATTGGCTAAATCTTCATCAGCAATATAATTTTTCCACTTAATTTTATCCATTACTCCAATTTCAGCTGCAGCTTGTTTTAACTTTTCTATACCTTCTCTATCTTGTTTAGAATCTCCACCAATGGCAGCAACTAACCTTGCTTCTGGGCATAATTCAAAAAGTGTTGGCAACGAATTTATTAACAAATCATAGCCTTTATTGTGCGCCATTCTACCTAGGGCCAATACATCTGTAGGTTGAATGTCGTATTTTAAACGAATTTTATCGTTTTCTTTAGAGGGCACAGGAAAAAAACGATTTTCGTCTATTCCTGGCGGAATCATACTACAATTTTTTGGTAAAACATCGTATTGTTGTACTAACAAATCTACCTGTGGCAAAGTGGTTGCAATTACAAAATTACACATTTGGTATACAAAGTACTCTTTTCTAATTCTTTCTTTAAAACGATAGGTCTTTTCCATCTCTTTTTCGTCCATATCACTCCCCATAGTATGCTGTTTCCACCATCCTAAAGAGTGTGGTGTATGCACATGGCAAATACCTAATTCTTCTGCAATTTTTTGACCAGCCCAACCTGCATCCCAGTAGTGAGAATAGACAACATCATATTTTTTGTTTTCTTTTTTTATGGCAGCCAAGGTATTGGTTACAAATTTTTTAAGATGATCGTGCATGTCTTCTTTTCTGATGAATTTTTTACCACCAAAAGGGATTCTCCAAACATCATAATTTTCATTTACATGATCGTATTCTGGTTGGTCTTCGAATTGGCGCGTAACCAAATCTACTCGTTTACCTAATCTACTAAATCGTTCAGCTAATTCGAGAACATATACTACTTGACCTCCTGTATCTGGTTTTCCTAATTCTGCATTTGCAGCAACGTACCCGTGCAAAGAGATCATTAATATTGATTTCATAATTTTATTTTTTTGTTTTCGTTAATTTTAATTCGTGACAAGCAGAGATATATTGTGCTGCAGACCAAGCTTGGTAAGCTTTACCCATTGGTTTACCTGTTACACCATGTGCCCACTCTGTAAACTCCCACTCGTTATTAATACCTTCTTTATTAATTAAAGCCAATTTATGTAATTCGGAAATTGCTACATCTTTAAAGCCTAATTTGTTTACAAATTTTACCCAAAAACCGCCTACAAAGGGCCAAATACCTCCATTATGATAATGGTTGGGTAAATTCAATAGGTTTACGGTGTAATAAGGACGCCAGTCTGGGTCTCCAGGACTTACAACTGGATACACATTAGAAACTGGAAATGGATCGTTTACACCAACACCAAGCATAAATTTAAACGTTTGGTGTGCTTTTTCAGCATCTATAGTACCATGTAAAAATGCTAGAACATTTCCAAAAACATCGCATCTCCAACTAAAATCGAAAGGTGTAGTTTGCGCTATAAGATAAGAGGTATCACCTAAAGTAAATTGTTTTTCTGCAAATGAAACTGATTGAAATAACTGTTGTTTTGTTGAAGGCCAAAAATTATCTACAATTTCTTTTTTTATTACTTGAGACCACCTTATATACTCCCCTGCCTCTTCATGATTTCCTAACATTTCCATCAATCTACCAAAACATACATTGGCTCTATACCAAAGTATTTCATCATACAAAATATTATAACTTCTACCAAAAAGATCTGTCCAATCACCAGCTTCTGGAATTTCTAACAGTGCATCGTTATTGCTGTCATGAGCTCCTAACCAACGCATTGTTTCTTTAATATCATTAATATATGCTCTTAAAAAATCAAAATCTTTTGTAACATTAATATATTCGTAAAAAGCAATAACTACCCAAATACCACTATCTATTGAGCAAATACCACCAACACCTGAATAATCTGGCTCGTTATTTTTTATGCGAACATTGGATGGAATTTGACCATTTCTTGATATATGCTCTAAGAGTGTTTCTAATGTTTTACGCTGGCATTTATGAATTTCTTCATCATGTACTAAAGGCAATGACCCAATTACAGTTATTGCACCATCTCTTGCCCAAACACTGTAATAATTTTCATCTGTACCATGAGCTATATTATCTTCAATAGAGCAGGCTGAAAAACCTAATGGTGTAATGTTTTTCTTTAATGCCTCAATTGCTTTTTTATAGCCTTCTTGAATTAATGCTATTTTTTCATCATCATCTTCTAATGCAATCATATCTAATTCTTTCTGTATGAAAAAATCATCTGAATGATCTACAATAGTTTCCTCTTTAGCATCTTTTGGTAAAATATCAAAATAAATTAATCCTTCAATAATACCATCTCCTTTTTCTTTTTCTGAGTGGTATACATTTTTATATTTTGTGTAATCGTATAACTCTTTATGGGCATTGGCAACTACAATTCCGTTTACATTTGGTAAATCAAACATTGCAGAATCATTTCCACTATCGCCAGCAACTATAACTTGATTTGAGTTTAAATCTAATTGATTAATTAACCATTGTAGGGCATTACCTTTATTGGCGTATTTGGGCAAAATATCTAAAAATTTATTGCCAGAGTATACCATATTTAAATCCATCCCTTCATTTACAAACTTATGAGAGATATTATCTAAAAGTTCTGTAGATGCATCATATAAAAAATAACTTCGTTTGTAGGAATGTTGAAATTTTGAAGGTTGCTCACTTATGGGATGTGCAATTGATTGAATTACTTTTTCAACGGCGCTAATATCCCAACCATCTTCTAAAATATCGTTAAACTCTTTTTCTGTTGAAGATTCTTTGTAATTATAAATATGCGTACCAACACCAGAGATAATGTAATCTGGTTCTGGTAGTACTTTTTTTTGTATTAAATCTAAAACATCTTCTATTAATCTACCTGTGTTAAAAGTTAGTAAAACATCTGTTTCTTTGCCATATTTTTCCCAAACTTTTCTGAAATTACTTTTAAATGTATAAAAATCGATTAGGGTGTTATCGATATCAAAAGAGAGTAATTTTATAGGTTTACTTTGCTGGTTGTTTTCGATCATTTTATTTTTTAGATTGTTTAGAATTCTCTAATTTAAATATTTTTAAAGAGGTTACGAAACATTACTCCTTTTATATTTTTACTATTAAGGATATTATAAAATTTTGAATTGATAAATATTGGATTGAAAATTATTACTCGTTAGATTCTAATATTTATAATTAGTATAAATGCTAATTATTTATTAATAAGATAAAACAATAGCTTTTTACCTAAAATTAATAGTATTACTTTTATATTTGTAATACAAACTACTAATCATGAGAAAAACATTATATATATTGCTTATTTTGGCCTATCAAGTTTCTTTTTCTCAAGTTGAAAAAGCTGAAACTTTAAATGAAAAACTTTTTGAAAATACATTAAGTGAACGTTCATTTACAGTGAGCGAAGTACCTGTTAGCCTATTTCCTGAAATTATTACATTAGAATTAAAGGATATTAAAAACAACTCAGAAGGTAAATTTTCTTTAAACGATAACAACAAAAAATATTTTGTTATTAAACAAAACGAAACATCAATATTTGAGAAAACCACTAACTCAATTAAAAAAACAGAACTTACCAACAACTTGTCTGCCAACGTAAAAAAAGAGTTTGTAGATACTGTAATTCGTAAAAAAATTGCAGAAGAAATAGAAAAATATATGCAAATTAATGAAGCTTTGACTTATGGAGATAGAAATATTAAGTTTTATAAAGAGTATATAATATCAGAAAATAAGCTTATTGTGAATAAAGTTTTAACGCCTGAAATTGAATTGCAAATTGGGAAAGACATTTACCCTTATTTGAATAAAATATTAAAAACAGAGTTAGACAAAACATTACAAAACAGTTTAAATCTGTTTGTTATAAATTTTTAAAGTATGATTTATTTATTATTTTTGGTTGATTGATAAATTGGCGTCTTGATTTTATTGAGATGCCAATTTTTTTTTTGATGCAAAATATATTTTTTATTTAAGTATCAAAATTCGTTCTGAATTAATAGCAACCCATTGCTAAAGTTTATTTTGATAAAAATTAGCTTCAATTTTATCAACATTTTTAATTGTTGTCTTTACCCAATTATAATACAAATCTTCTTTTTCTTCTTCAGATAATTGCCAATTTATATTAGAATTTCTCAATTTTGTTGTAACATCTTGTAAAAGTATAGCAACTGCAACAGATATATTTAAACTTTCGGTAAACCCAACCATAGGTATTTTTAAAAAGCCATTTGCGTTATTTTTAACATACTCAGATATTCCATCTGCTTCAGAACCAAAAATAAAAGCTGTTTTTTTAGTGATATCAAAATCTTGTAATAAAGTATCTGTGTGAGGTGTTGTAGCAATTATTTGGTACCCCTTATTTTGTAAAGAATTCAAACAAATTTGTGTATTATTTCCATCAGATTTATACCTGTAAGAGGTAATCCATTTTTGTGAGCCTTTGGCTACATATCTAGAAATTCTATTTACAAACTTATTTTCAATGGCATGTACATCTTGAACACCAAAAATATCGCAAGTTCTTACTACAGCACTGGCATTGTGTGGTTGATAAATATCTTCTAGCACTGTTGTAAAATGGCGTGTTCTATGCTCTAAAACTCTTTTAAATGTGTCTTTTCTTTTTTGTGTTAGAAACGTTTCGAAATATTCTAAAAGTTTTTTATCAATCATAAATACAAACTTATGATTTTATTCTTATTTTTATTTAAAATGATTTAAGATTAAATGTAAACTGATGAAAAAAATAGTAGTATTAACAGGTGCAGGAGTTTCTGCCGAAAGTGGAATAAAAACTTTTAGAGATGCTGATGGTTTATGGGAAGGACATGATGTAATGGAGGTTGCAACACCAGAAGGTTTTGATAAAAATCCTGAATTAGTTTTAGATTTTTACAATCAACGTAGAAAGCAATTATTACATGTAAAACCCAATAAAGCGCATTATAATTTGGCTGCATTAGAAACCTATTATGATGTTGAAATTATTACACAAAATGTAGATAATTTACACGAAAAATCGGGCAGTACAAAGGTTACTCATTTACATGGAGAGCTCTTAAAAGTAAGAAGTTCTATAGATGAAACTTACGTGTTAGATTGGCATAAAGACCTTCTTTTGGGCGATTTGTGCAAGCATAAAAGTCAATTAAGACCTCATATTGTTTGGTTTGGAGAAATGGTACCTATGCTAGATTATGCTATTACCATTACCCAAAAAGCTGATATTTTAGTTGTTATTGGTACATCTATGCAAGTGTATCCTGCTGCAAGTTTAATAGATTACATACAGCAAGACACTCCTATTTATTTTATAGATCCAAATCCGACTGTGTCTGAAAACGATTTTAATAATTTAAAAATCATTAAAGATTTGGCCAGTTCTGGTACAGATAAATTAATTAGTATTTTAAAGCAAAATTTTAATTAACTTGCTTGTTGAAAATGATCGTAAATTTCTTTACAACCTCCACCCACAACGTAAAATTGTTTTTCTTTAGTTGAAGCTAATTTTAATAATTGTTCTATGGCATAAAGACCTTGTTTGTCGATTTCTATAGCCTCATCAATATTTAAAATTATTCTATTTTTTTTGTTAATTTTTTTGGTAAAATAGTTTAACAATTTAGATGCATTTGATGTAACAACCTTACCTTTAACATGATAACTACTTTTTTTTCTTGAAATTTTGAGAGACATAATATATGAGTTTAGTTAATAATTCTTGTTTTTCTTCTGCCTATTTCTGAAATAAACAAAATCTCAGCAAAGTGAATTAATTTAAAAACTGTAGAACCAAAACTCCAATTAACTGATTCAAGAAGTGAAATTTTTTGGTATTCTTGCTTTGTATGTTTTGATTTTTCAAACGATTCATAATCTAACTCTCCTAACGTATTTATATTTAGAGTAGCTATGATTGTACACATTAAAATAATTAGAAAATTTTTCATGGTATTTTGCTATACCATAAAATTAGATATTACTTTTTAAAAAAAAATTAAAATTCGCTTTATACACTTTAGCTAACGATGAATGCGTGTTTTACAGCGTTTAATTTAATAATTTACAATAAATCTAATCGTTTCATAAGCTCTGGTCTGTTAGATCTACTTACAGGAACAACATCTTTTTTAATTAAAACACTGTTATCTTCTATGTCTATAATCTTTTTTACATTAATGATGTAAGAACGATGTACTTTTAAAAATAGAGAATCTGGTAACTTTTCTTTAATTTTTTTTAAAGTAGAGTGTACAACGTAATCTTTATCTTCAGTTTTAATATGTATATAATCTCCTTTTGCTTTAATCAAATAAATCTTAGACAAATCTATCTTAATCAATCTTCTATCAATATTTACATAAAAATCATTTTTAATTTCATTTTCTTGCACTTTATTAATAGCTTCTTTGTGATGATTTAAATTTAAATTTTGTGCTTTTCTAATGGCTTTTTCAAAACGTGGTAATTCTATCGGTTTTAATAAGTAATCTACAATAAATTCATATTCAAAAGCTTCAATGGCAAATTTAGGATCTGATGTAGTAAAAATTACTTTGCACGGATCTTTTAGCGTTTTTATAAAATCTAAACCACTAAAATTAGGCATGTGTATATCTAAGAATATAAGATCTACTTCATTTTCATTTAAATATTTTATTGCTTCTATAGCACCAGAAAATTCTTCTACGAGATTTAATGATTTGACTTCATTACATAGAGTTTGAATAATAACTCTTGCCATTTTCTCGTCATCTATAACAATACAGTTCATAGAGTTAGCTGTCTAAATAGTTTTTAAATACTGAGAAATCGCTGATAGATTTTTTTCGAAATTTTCTTTTTGAACTGCGTTTAATTGATGTTCTCTTAAATTTTCCTCAAACTCATTAGCTTTTTCGTAATTTTTATGAAGACCCAAAATACTAAATTTATGTTTAATTCGATGAACATTTGCTTCAATTTCTTTAAAATTTTCTTCTTCAATACTTTTAAAGTACGCTTTTATTTCATCAGGAAACTCAGATTTTATCACATCAATTAACGTTTTTTTTATTGATGCGTCTCCTCTAGCTAATTGTTCTATGTAAACTAAGTTAGGCTTTTCCAAATTTATTTTTTTAATGTAAATGTAAATGTAGTGGATTTATTTGGTTCTGATTCTAAACAAATTTTACCATTGTAAGCCTCTACTATTTTTTTTACAATAGATAAGCCTATGCCCGTAGATTTATAATTGTTTTCTAGTTTTTGAAATGCAATAAAAATTTTATCAAAATACTTTTTATCAATTCCCTTTCCATTATCTGTTACTATAAATTTCCAAAAATCAACATCATTTTCAAAGCCTATGTTAACAAAACCATCACTGCCTTTATTGTTAAATTTAATTCCGTTATCTATTAAATGATAAAAAAGTAACTCGATTCGTTGGTGATCGCCATAAATAATGGGTAAGTTTTCTGGATATGTAATTTCTATATCTTCAGGATTATCAATGGTGAGTAGTAAATCGTCTAAGAGAACATTAAGATCTATTTCATAACGTTTTTTCTCGACTTTACCAATGGTAGAATATTGTAAGATACCCTTAATAAGTGTATCCATTTTTTCTACATTTTCTATAATTAAGTTTACAATTTCTCTTCCTCCTTCTCCTAAATCATCAAAATAATCTTCTTTTATCCATGCTATTAATGCATCTATACTTTGCAAAGGCGACTTTAAATCGTGCGAAACCATGTGTGCATAATCATTAAGTTCTTGATTTTGCTTTTCTAAACTACGAACCAATTTATCTTTTTCTTTATTAATTTCGATAATATCTTTGGTTTGATTGTCTATAAAATCTACTAATTTTAAAGAATCTGAATTTTCTATATTTTTTACTTCGTCTAGATTATAAAATTTTAACGTATTAATTACATTATTTAATTTAGAAATTACTTTTTTTTGCGATTCAGTTTCTTCTCTTAACTTTTCGTTAAATTGAAAAAGTTCTTCTGAGCTAATTGAAGCTGCCCTTTGTAACATGGCAAATTGCTCATCGGAATTATTATACGATTTATTTACGGCATCTAAAAACTGTTCTAAGTCTGGACTAGAATGCAATTCTTTAGGCAGGTATTTTCTTAATTGTCTTTTTAATAGAGAATTCATTATTCGCTAATTAAGGTAATGGCAATCGTTTGGTTATGAAGTTGGCAATTTCTCTCGTCATTAAAGGGTGCTATTTCTCCGTAAGAATAAAAACCACATACTGTAACTTCTTTACCAATTACTTCTATAACCTCTTCTACCTCTTCTTCTACTCTTTGATCTAAAACTAATTTTCTACCAATACAACTTACCAAAATTGCTAAATTTGGTTTGTTCTCTCTGTATTTTAAGGCTTTTAAAGCACCAACTTCTGCCGCATTTACAATACTATCTACATTAGTCATCATTAGTTGTACTCTAGATCCCTCTTTAATATCACCTGCTAAAATCATAGAGTTTTTATCTTCATTGATATTTAAAATTGTTCTAACAATAGACTTTCTTTCATCAGAAGATTTTACTTTTAAAGGATATAGAAGTGCTGCACTTGGCAATTCTTTTGATTTTTCTCCTAAGTATTTTTTATACAGGTCTAAGGCAGGCTTGTTATCTAATTCATAAAGTATGTTAGATTCTGATTTTGTAACAACACGTTCTGGCCCAAAAGGTGTCCAACCTCCATTAGTTGCAAATGATACTTCTAAGGTATCTCCATAAAAACCAACAACAACAATTTCGCCTTCTTTTGGTTTTTGATTGTATGAAGCTAAGGTGGTTTCAAATCTAGCCCCATCACCACATAATGCACCTGTAATTAATGTATTGTGCTCTGTAGCCGTATTCATACCAATGGTTAATTGGCTGCCGTTAACAAAACTTCCTTCAGAAACGGCTAAAACATACTTTAAATTTTCTTGAGGCAATTGCTGAATTAATTCTCTGCCTATAAGGTTACTATCTATCTCGTTATCAGCATTTAAAACATTAGCTGTTTTAATTGTAAAACTACTTTTTTCAAACTCAATAGCTGTTATCGTAATAGATTCATCATCTACAGAATGAGAAGTTATATCTCCAGAAGTAGAACCAAAAACAAAATGACCATCATTAAAAACTGTTCTTATTTCTTTATAAATATTTTCATCTTGTAACATATATCTGTTACCAAATACTAAAACTAAAGGTTCTTTAAGTAAAATTGGTTCTGATAAATATTTTAGCTTTTCATTTCGAACTTTTTTTAATTGAACAGTTTTCATTTTCTTTATTTTTTGAGGGTGAAAATAAATATTATATAAGCCTCAACTTGGTTTTTTGTTGATTTCATAAATGTACTTGACATAAATTTACAATCTTTTTTACAATTTATAAGCTTATACTTGAAAAAAATTTCCTATTCTTTCTAAGGATTTTTCCTGTAATAATGTATTAATCGATTTATTTTAATATTATTACTCAAGAAATATCACATTAAAACCCTGATATATAAAGCTATATATTTTTATTGATTAAAAACCTAACCTCTGTACCATCTTCACTAATTTTTTTCATTGTAATATTTGCAGAGGCATTAAAATGGGAAAAAGTTTTATACATTAAACCTAAGCCAAAATGATGCATTGCTCTAGACGATTTATAAAGCATAACTAATGAGTTCTTTTCTTTTTTTTCTACAATAAAAGTGGGTAACTCTGCTTTTGGATACATTTTTTGAACCTCAACATGAATATGATTTTCGATAGAAGATAGCATTTGAATTGGCCCCTTATAAGTTGCTAAAAGATTACCGTAGTTGATTTGTAAAACAGAAAAAAAATGTTCTCCAAAAGCTAAAAGTAAATCATCTACAGGAATTGAAGTATTACTGCTAAGGCTTTGTAATAATTGCAACATTTCTACGAAATTGTATGTTCCAAGTGGTTTGTATGTACCTTTAGAAGATAATTTTGATTCAGAAATAATTTTATCTAACATTTCTAAACCAAACTTACTTTCAACTAATTCTAAAAATTCGGTAAATACAATGCCTTTCATTTACAATTTTCTCAGTTCATTTACACTCCAATAGGCTAAAACCGTTTCAATTTTTTTAACATAATCTTCATATTTTAAGGGCTTTAATATATAACCAGACATACCTGTTCTATAACATTCTAATAAATCTTTTTGATTGCTAGATGTTGTTAATATAATTGTTGGTATGTGTTTCAAGTCGTCATTTGCCTTTATAATTTTCAGAAATTCAATTCCGTTAATTTTCGGCATATTTAAGTCTAATAAAATAATATCTGGAATATTAGATTTGTCTTCTAGAATTTTTAGCGCATCTTCCCCGTTTTTAGCTTCTTGAAGAGTATGCTTTAATTTTAATAATGAAATGGTTCTTTTCATTTTCATTATTTCTATTAAATTATCTTCTACCAATAAAACTTTTAAACTTTTTTCCATATGTAAGTATACATGAGTTAAGGGATAAAATAAGTGTAAAAATAGAGTTAACCTGAGCAATTATACCTGCACCGCGTTAAAACGTATAAAAGCTAGGTTAAAATGCACAAAAGTATCGATAAACTGTTTTTGAAAAAAAGGGCGTAATTTATCCTATTAATCTAGTAAAGTATTCATAAATTTCACCCTTAGAAATAACACTTCCTTTTTCTATTAAATCAAAAATTTCTTTATTTCTATTATTCGAGTAAGCTTTAGATCCTCTAAAAATATCTACAGAATTGTCCATTGGATTTTTCATTAACCATTCAAAACCTTTTTGCTCTAAAAGATTAATATCCCAATTAATTTTAATAGCAATTCTATGCATTTCTTTTTCATCACATTTAAACAAATTTGCCGAAGTTTTAGAAAAATGTTCTACGTATTTTGTTTTGGTTAGTACATCATCCCAAACAATATCAGAAAAAATATCCATTTCTTCTTCAGCTACCTTTGGTTTTTCCTTTTTTATGAGATTCCACTCGTTTACATCAATACTTTGTGAAGCTAAAAATTTAGCAAATTCTTTATGTAAACTTTCAAATTGTTCTTTGGTTAGTTGTCGGTATTTCATAACGAATAATTATCTTATATAAAAACGAGCTTATTATACTTTACTCTTGTAGCATGATTTGTAAATATCTTCATAAACTGGTAAGATATTTGCTAAAGAAAATCTTTTTGTATGCTCTCTTGCATTTAGTTTAAAACATTCTAAAATATCATCGTCTTTAAGAATTGTAATTGCATTTTTAGCCATGTCATCAACATCGCCTAGATTGCTTAAGAACCCTGTTTCTCCATGTAGATTAACCTCTGGCAAACCTCCTGTATTGGTTGATATTACAGCTGTTTTAGCTGCCATAGCTTCTAAAGCTGCTAAACCAAAACTTTCTGTTTTAGACGGCAATAAAAAAACATCTGAATAACATAAAATCTTGTCAATTTCCGTACTATTTCCTAAAAAGAAAACCTTGTTTTTAATTCCTAATTTTTTAGTTAAAGCTTCTGCCTTTTTTCTGTCGGGTCCTTCTCCAATCATTAATAATTTAGAGGGTATTTCTTTTTGTACTTTATAAAAAATCTTAATTACATCCTCTACTCTTTTTACGGGTCTAAAGTTACTAATATGGGTTAAAATACGTTCATGATTTTGTGCTAAAGCCTCTCTTTTACATTCTTCTCCTTCTACTTTGGCGTACTTTTCAACATCAATAAAATTGTAAATCACTTTAATTTTTTTATCAATATTAAAGAGATTATTAGTTGTTTCTTTTAAATTGTTTGAAACCGCAGTTACTACATCTGAGTTGTTAATGCTAAATTCTACAGCTGTTTTATATGTTGGATGACTACCTACTAAAGTGATATCTGTACCATGTAAAGTTGTTACCACTCTTACAGATATTCCTTTTTCTTTTAGCATTTGTTTTGCCATGTACGCTGCATAAGCATGAGGTATAGCATAATGTACATGTAGCACTTCTAGTTCATATTTTTTAACAACTTCAACCATTTTTGTAGACAAGGCAAGCTCATAAGGTTGATATTGAAATAAAGGATATTCTTCAATTACCACTTGATGAAAATGAAGATGATGAGATAAAAAATCTAAACGAACTGGTTGATTATATGTGATAAAATGCACCTCGTGACCATTATCTGCTAAAGCCATTCCTAATTCTGTTGCTACAACTCCACTACCACCAAAGGTTGGATAACAGACTATACCTATTTTCATAAATGATTAAGTTGATTTTTTTTGTTTAGTTGTAAAGATAAAAGTATTCTTACAGTAAAATTCTAAATAAAAACATAAAAAAACCTACAACGAATTGTAGGCTTGTATATTATATTAAATATTAATAAAGTAAAGTTTTAGTAATCTCCTAAAGTAACAGGGTTTTGAGCTAAAGCGTTTTCTAATTGCTCGTCACTTGGTGCTTTACCATGCCAAGCATGCGTATGCATCATAAAATCTACACCATTACCCATCATTGTTTCTAATAAAATACAAACTGGTTTTCCTTTACCTGTTAATGATTTTGCTTCAGCTAAACCAGCTAAAATAGCATCAATATCATTACCTTCTTTAACTTCAATTACATCCCAACCAAAAGCTTCGAATTTGGCTTTAATGCTTCCCATTGGTAAAACATCATCTGTGGCACCATCAATTTGCTTTCCATTTAAATCGATAGTTGCAATTAAATTATCAACTTTTTTTGCTGATGCATACATAATTGCTTCCCAGTTTTGTCCTTCTTGCAACTCTCCATCACCATGTAAAGTATACACTAATTTGTCATCACCATTTAATTTTTTAGCTTCTGCAGCACCTAAAGCAACAGACATTCCTTGACCTAAAGAACCTGATGCAATTCTAATACCAGGTAAACCTTCGTGTGTTGTTGGATGTCCTTGTAAACGTGAATCGATTAATCTAAATGTGTTTAGTTCTTCTACAGGAAAAAAGCCACTATGTGCCAAAACACTATAATAAACTGGAGAAATATGACCATTAGATAGAAAAAATAAATCTTCGTTTTTACCATCCATAGTAAAATCTGTAGAATAATCCATTACTTCTTGATACAAACAAGTAAAAAACTCAGCACAGCCTAAAGAGCCACCTGGATGACCAGAATTTACTTTATGAACCATTCTTAATATATCTCTACGTACTTGTTGTGTAAAATCTTGTAATTGTTGTGTTGTAGGCATTGTATTCTTTTAATTTGAAAACAAAAATACAAAAGTGATTGAATTCGTAGAGAATTAAATTTAATATTTATTTAAAATTTATAAAATAACTGTTAAAAGCGTAAATCTTACAACTTTATTAAAACAAATTTTAACAATGCTTTTTATAAAAAAACAGGTTTAAAGCCTTCTTATTGCATTAAAGAGTTGAATAAAAAAGAAGCTGTTTAAAGTTTTTTTATAATTCCCTAAAAAAATTAATTTATGTTTTTTGCTTCTTCTTTTTAGCTGCAGGAAATAAAACATTGTTTAAAATTAAACGATAACCAGGTGATGTTGGATGCAAATCTAATTCCGTTTTTGGATCTCCTACTCTATGCGTATAATCTTCTGGATCATGCCCCCCATAAAAGGTAAACATTCCTTTGCCTTTTGTACCATGAATGTATCTTGCCTCTCTATTTGTTTTATTTTCACCTAAAACCAAAACATTCGATTTTACGGTATTTCTATCAAAAGAAGTGGTTTGTCCCATAAAACCTTTTACCAATATTGTATGATTTTGCGTTAACATGGTAGGCACAGGATCCCATTTTGCTGAGAATTCTATCAAAGAAAAATAATCTGACGTTTTTGGTATTCTGCGTTTACGTGTCATATCTATTGAAGAAAACTCGTATTTAGTCGGACTTCTTTCTAATTCAAAATTGGTAAAAGCAAAAGTTTTATTAAAATTGATTTTTTCTTGATAGTTAAGAGTTGTTGCATCTCCATCAAACATGGCTTCTGCAATATCTACACCTTCTGCAGCCAAAGCAATATCAAAACTATCTGTTGCAGAACACATTGCAAACATAAAACCACCACCAATTACATAATCTCTAATTTTTTTAGTGACTGCTAATTTTTCTTCAGATACTTTATTGAAACCCAATTCTGTGGCTAATTTTTCTGCATCTTTTTTACCTTGAATGTACCAAGGTGCAGTTCTGAATGAACCATAAAATTTACCATATTGACCTGTAAAATCTTCATGATGCAAATGCAACCATTCGTATAATAGTAATTTATCTGATAAAACTTCTTTATCATACACTACATCAAAAGGAATTTCTGCGTAAGTTAACACCATAGTTACAGCATCATCCCAAGGCATTTTATCTTTGGGTGAATACACTGCAATTTTAGGCGCTTTTTCTAAAGTAACTGCTTCTTGATTTGATGAAGGTGAAGAAATTTCTTGCAAAATTAATTGTGCTCTAGCATCAGAAATTATTTGATATGATACTCCTCTAATTTTACATTCATTCTCAATAACCTTGTTATTTTCTATTAAAAAAGCGCCTCCATCATAATTTAATAACCATTTTGATTTTAAGCCAACTTCTAAACCAAAATAAACAATTCCGTAAGCTTTTAAATGATTTTTTTGATTATCATGATTCATAGGCACATAAATAAATGATGCCCAAGTTGCTGTTGAGAATAAAAAAAATAAAAATAAAAACAAGTATTTTTTCATATCAAAAACTAAAATACACAATTACTTTAAAGCAATTGTGTATTTCTGTTATTTAATGTTGATTAACGACTAAAATGGCACGTCATCCCCATCATCACCAAAAGCATCTTTTGGCTCAATTCTTTGATTTATAGTGTTATCATCATCAAAAGGATTGTTCATAGACGATTGAAATTCTGAACTAAAACCTTCTTCTAAATCTGAGAATTTTGCTAAATGCCCAGTAAATTTTAAACGAATATTATCCAAACCACCATTTCTGTGTTTTGCCACAATAAATTCTCCTTGTCCTTCACAAGGTGTATGTTCATCATCATCCCATTCTGTCATTCCATAATATTCTGGTCTAAAAATGAAACTTACAATATCTGCATCTTGCTCAATGGCACCAGATTCACGTAAATCGGATAAAAGTGGTCTTTTAGATCCTCCACGAGTTTCAACAGCACGTGATAACTGCGAAAGTGCAATTACAGGTACAGATAATTCTTTGGCTAAGGCTTTTAAGTTTCTAGAAATTGTTGAAATTTCTTGTTCTCTGTTTCCACCACCTTTTCCATTTCCTCCTGCTGTCATCAATTGTAAATAATCAATTACAATAATTCTAACATTGTGCTGAGAAACTAAACGTCTTGCTTTTGCACGTAAATCGAAAATAGATAAAGAAGGAGTGTCATCAATAAAAATAGGCGCATCAGACAAACGTTTTACTTTAACATTTAGTTGTTCCCATTCATGTGGTTCTAAATTACCTTTTCTTAATTTTTCTGATGTTAATCCTGTTTCTGAAGAAATCATCCTAGTAATTAATTGCACAGAAGACATCTCTAAAGAAAATACTGCAACTGCATGATTAAAATCAATGGCCATATTTTTTGCCATAGAAATTACAAATGCCGTTTTTCCCATACCTGGACGTGCTGCAATAATAATTAAATCTGATGGTTGCCAACCAGAAGTTAAGGCATCTAACTTGGTAAAACCAGTTGCCAAACCAGACATACCTTCTTGATTTCCAATTTCTTGGATTTTCTTTAAAGCTTGTTTTACAAGTGAGCCTGCATCTTCTGAACTCTTTTTTAAGTTACCCTGTGTTACTTCGAATAATTTACCTTCGGCTTCGTCTAACAAATCGAAAACATCTGTAGATTCGTCATAAGAACTTTCTATAATCTCTGAGGATATCGAAATTAATTTACGCTGAATGTATTTTTGTAGAATGATTCTTGCGTGGAACTCAATGTGTGCAGAAGAAGCTACTTTTTGAGTTAAACGAATTAAAAAGAAATCGCCACCAACCATTTCTAGTTTACCATTCTTTTTTAACAAGTTAGAAACGGTTAATAAATCAATGGGTTGAGAGTTTTGAAACAATTCATAAATTGCAGCATAAATTTCTTGATGTCTAGCATCATAAAAAGCATCAGAATGTAAAATATCAATTACATCATCTATCCCTTTTTTATCAATCATCATTGCACCTAAAACAGCTTCTTCTAACTCAACTGCTTGAGGTGGAATTTTACCTTTTTCGAGGCTAATAATTTTAGATTTATCAATCTTTTTTCCTGCTATCGTATTCGTTTTTTCCATTACTACAAATGTACTTTTTTACAGATTATAATGTAATATTTTAACAATTTTCTTTTTGAACAAAATTTGAATATAAATTGTTATTAGTGTGTTAATAACTAATTTGCATTTAATTTGTTTCACTATTTTTACATCCATGAAATGGAATAAAAAACACCTAATTCTTACATTTTCTTTACCATTACAAATGCTTTTGATGCAATGGGTTGCTAAAAATCCGGCTATGATTGAAAAGTATTATTCTAATGGCATTTATCCCTATATATCTTCATTTTTTAGAATACTTTTGGGTTGGATTCCTTTTTCTGTTGGCGATTTATTAATTGCTTTTGGTGTATTTCTAATTTTTCGATTTTTGTTTTTATTGATAAAAAATCGATTCAAAAATTTTATTCCAAAAATAATTCACTTTACAGCCATTTTATCCGTAATTTATTTCTGTTTTTATCTTTTCTGGGGATTAAATTATTACAGAGAACCTTTGGCAAAAAACCTGAATTATAAGCAACAAAAATATACTACAGAACAACTTGCAAAAGTTACCAAACATATCATTAAAAAACTGAATGAATATCAATTTAAAATCACACAAAATGATACTTTAAAAGTTGATAATCCTTATCAACCAATAGAAATGTATCAATTAGCCATTAATGGTTATAATAATTTAGCCGTCGATTTTCCGCAATTAAAATATCAATTTTCATCCGTAAAAAGTTCATCAATGAGTTTATTACAAACTTATAATGGTACTTCTGGTTATTTAAATCCGTTAACTGGCGAGGCTCAAGTAAATGATAAAATACCAAAAACAAGTTATCCTACTACAACTTGTCATGAAATGGCGCATCAAATTGGTTTTGCTGCCGAAAATGAAGCCAATTTTGTTGGTTTTTTAGCTGCCAATTATAATAATGATGTGTATTTTAAATATGCTAGTTATAGAATGGCTTTTGGCTATTGTATTTCAGAAATTAGAAAACGAGATCCTGAACTATCCAAAGAACTTTGGCAAACTGTACATAAAGGAATTATTAAAGATTTTAACAACAGTTATTTATTTTGGCAAGCTTATAAAAATCCTTTTGAACCACTTGTTAAAAAAGGATATAATGCCTATTTAAAAGCCAACAAACAAGCCAAAGGCGTAGAATCTTACAACTATGTTGTAGATCTTTTAATCTCTTATTTTGAGTATGCAAAGGTGAATTCGTTTTCTTAAAACTTTGTTAAAAATATTATGCTTTAACATTTTACAAAATGCTTATCAATAAATTTAGCCTAAATTCAAATTACACACACATGAAAAAACTATTATCCTTACTCTTTTTCCTGTCGCTTTCAGTCATGCAAGCACAAGATTATTTCCCTACGGATGCAGGAGTAAAAACAACTGAAAATTCAACCTTTGCATTTACCAATGCAACAATTTATGTAACTCCAACAGAGGTTATAAAAAAAGGTACTTTACTAATTAAAGACGGTAAAGTTTTAGCCGTTGGTAAATCTGTAAAAATCCCAAAAGGTACACAAACCACAGATTTAGCCGGTAAAACAATTTACCCTTCTTTTATTGATATTTATTCTGATTTTGGTGTAGCAAAGCCTAAAAGACAACGCAGTTCATCTAGAGTTACACAGTATGCAGCTACTCGCGAAGGGTATTACTGGAATGATCATATTAGGCCAGAAACTAATCCTATTAAAGATTTTAAGTTTGACAGCAAAAAAGCCAAAGACTTAATTAATGCTGGTTTTGGAGCCGTAAATACGCACATGCACGATGGTATTATCCGTGGAAATGGACTTTTAGTTGCCTTAAACCCAAATTCTTCTGATGCTTACAGAATTTTAGACACCAAGTCCGCACAATACTTATCTTTTTCAAAAAGTGTAAAATCAAGACAAGCCTATCCTGGCTCTAGAATGGGTGCTATGGCTTTATTGCGTCAAGTATATTTAGATGCAGATTGGTACGCAAAAGGAAATATGCAAAATAAAGATATGGCTTTAGAAGCTTTAAATGATAATAAAAACTTAGTTCAGATTTTTGAAACTGGCAATCATTTAGACGCAATTAGAGCAGATAAAGTTGGGGATGAATTTTCTATTCAATACACCATTGTAGGTTCTGGTGATGAATATGAACGTGTAAGCGATATCAAAGCAACTAATGCTAACTTTATTATTCCTATTGACTTTAGTAGTGCATATGATGTTTCTAATCCGCTTTTAGCACAACAAATTTCTTTGCAAGATATGCGTAAATGGAATCAAGAGCCTTCTAACTTGAGTGTTCTTGCTAAAAACGGAGTAAATTTTGCATTAACAACGCATAAATTAAAATCAGTAAAATCTTTTCATAAAAACTTACAAAAAGCCATTAAATACGGTTTTGATAAAGAAAAAGCCTTAGCTGCATTAACTACAATTCCTGCAAATATTATAGGAAATTCTTCTATCGGAAATTTAAAAACAGGAAGTTATGCCAACTTTATTATAACTTCTGGTGATGTTTTTGATGCTAAAACTACCATGTACGAAAACTGGGTACAAGGTGCTAAAAATGTAATTAATGATATGAATATCAAAGACATTACAGGTACTTATTTATTGTCTGTAAATGATAAAAATTACGAACTAAGTATTTCTGGAAAAGGCGCTAAACAAACTGGAACAATTACACGAGATAGTGCAAAAGTAAAATCTAAATTTTCATTCAAAAACGACTGGGTTTCCATCACTTTAAACGAAGAAACTGGTTACACTAGAATGATGGGGAAAGTAATTAATGAAGCTGGTATTATTCAAGGAACTGCTTACGATAGCAAAGGGAATGAAACTCCTTGGTCTGCTGGCAAAAAGGTGAAAAAAAGTAAGAAGAAAGAAAAATCAAAAAAGACAAAGAAAGCTGATGAAGCTGTAACTGTTTTGCCTGTTAGTTACCCAAATATTGGTTTTGGAAACTACACACAACCCAAAACTGAAACTATTTTAATTAAAAACGTTACGCTTTGGACTAGCGAAGATGAAGGTATTTTAAAAAATACAGATGTTATATTAGAAGATGGTAAAATTGCTAAAATTGGTAAAAATTTAAAAGCAAGAAAAGCAACCATAATAGACGGAACAGGAAAGCATTTAACTGCTGGTATTGTAGACGAACATTCTCATATTGCTGCATCTGCCATTAATGAGTGGGCGCAAAACTCATCTGCAGAAGTAACTATTGAAGATGTAATAGACCCAACAGATATTAACATTTATAGAAACATTTCTGGAGGCACAACTTCTTCACAAATTTTACACGGTTCTGCAAATCCTATTGGGGGTCGTTCTGCAATCATCAAATTAAAATGGGGAGAAAATGCAGAAAATATGATATACGATAACACACCTAAATTTATAAAATTTGCGTTAGGTGAAAATGTAAAACAATCTAGAAGTCCAAATGGTACACGTTTTCCACAAACAAGAATGGGAGTTGAACAAATGTTTGTAGATTATTTTACAAGAGCTAGAGAGTACGAAGCTAAAAAGAAAAGCGGAAAACCATACCGAAAAGACATAGAAATGGAAACGCTAGTTGAAATTTTAAATGGAGAGCGTTTTATTTCTTGTCACTCTTACGTGCAATCAGAAATTAACATGTTAATGAAAGTTGCAGAAAAATTCGATTTTAAAGTAAACACTTTTACCCATATTTTAGAAGGATATAAAGTGGCTGATAAAATGGCTGAACATGGAGTTGGTGGTTCTACTTTTTCTGATTGGTGGGCATACAAATACGAAGTAAATGATGCTATACCTTACAATGCTGCAATTATGCACAATGCTGGTGTTACAGTTGCTATTAATTCAGATGATAGAGAAATGTCTAGACGTTTAAATCAAGAAGCAGCTAAAACCATGAAATATGGAGGAATGTCTGAATTAGAAGCTTGGAAAACCGTAACTATAAATCCTGCTAAATTATTACATATTGATGATAAAGTAGGAAGTATAAAAGTAGGAAAAGACGCTGATGTTGTACTGTGGACAGATCACCCAATGTCTATTTACACTAAAGTTGAAAAGACAATTATAGACGGAAAAGTATTTTTTGACAGATCAGAAGACCTAAAAAAACGAAAAGCAATCAAAGAAGAAAAAAGTACATTAATCAATATGATGTTGAAAGAAAAAATGGGTGGAGGCAAAACCAAAGCGCCAATGATTAGAAAAGACAGAAACTTTGAATGTGATACGTTAGAAGAACTTAAAAGCTAAAAATGATGAAAAAAATAATATATAGTTTACTATTTTTCCTTGTATTAGGAAACGTAAACGCACAACAAACGCCTGCTAACAAACAAAGCACTGCCATTTCTATAGAAGGAGCAACTGCACACCTAGGAAACGGAAAAATCATTGAAAACTCATTAATTATGTTTAATGAGGGTAAAATTACTTTTGTAGGTTCTGCAATGGCAAAAATTGCAAGACAAGGAGCTGTAATTGACGCAAAAAATCATCATGTTTACCCTGGTTTTATTGCTGCAAATGCATCTTTAGGATTGGTAGAAATTGATGCCGTAAAAGCTAGTGATGATGAAGATGAAATAGGAACCAATAACCCACACATTAGAAGTTTAATTGCTTATAATGCCGAGAGTAAAGTGGTGGAATCTATGCGTCCTAATGGAGTTTTAATGGCACAAATTACACCTAGAGGTGGTACTTTTTCAGGTACTTCATCAATTGTACAATTAGATGCTTGGAATTGGGAAGATGCTGCCATTAAGGTTGACGATGCTATTCACATGAATTGGCCTGGAAGTTTTACGAGTGGCAGATGGTGGTTAGGAGAAGATCCTGCTTTAAAAGCAGATCCTAAATATCCTGCAAACATCGATAAAATTAAAGCTTATTTTATGGATGCTAAAAATTATTTAGCGAGTACTAAAACCAAAAAACACCTCCCTTATGAAGCTACAAAAGGTTTATTTGATGGTTCTCAAAGGCTATTTATTCATGTTAGTGGACAAAGAGAAATTACAGATGCTGTAACCATATCTAAAGATTTAGGAATTAAAAATATCGTAATAGTACATGGTGATGGTGCAGAAAGTATTGCTGATTTTTTAGTAAAAAATAATGTTCCAATAGTTTTAGATAGACCGCATAGAAACCCTAATTCAGAAGATGATGCGTATGATTACACCTATACTATAGCCAAAGTTTTAACAGACAAAGGTGTTGTTGTTAGTTTAGGTATGGAAGGCCAAATGGAACGAATGAATACAAGAAATTTACCTTTTTATGCGGGTACTTTTGCTGCGCATGGCTTAGATAAAGAAGTAGCTTTGCAATTGCTAACTTCTAATACTGCAAAAATTTTAGGTATCGATGATAAGGTGGGTACACTAGAAGTTGGTAAAGATGCCACTTTATTTATCTCAAAAGGCGATGCTTTAGACATGAGAGGAAATCAATTAATAAAAGCATATATTCAAGGTAGAGATATCAGTTTAGAAACTCACCAAACCAAACTTTGGAAAAGATATTCTAACAAATACAAAACTAAATAATAAATACTAAAAATAATGAAAAAGGCTCGCAATTGCGAGCCTTTTTCATTGTAATTAAATACTGTTTCGTTTTTCTTTTTTAGCTACTTTTTCTTTATCAAACAAAATTCAAATAATAATAAAGACACTATTTAACCACAATGTAAATGTCTAACTTTATTCTATTTTATACAATACCTACTATTAGGTATATTTGCAATAATGAAAGAAATTACTAGCATTCAAAATAGTTACATTAAAAACCTTCTTAAATTACAAGAAAAATCTAAAGAGCGTAAAAAACAAGGCCTATTTTTAATTGAGGGTAAACGTGAAATTTCTTTAGCACATCTAGAAAATTATGAGTTTGATACGGTTTTATTTTGTGTAGATTTAATATCAGAACAAGAAATCACAAAACTTTTTTATAATGATATTAATTTGATAAAAATATCAAAAGAAGTTTATCAAAAATTAGCTTATAGAACATCTACAGAAGGACTTATAGCCGTAGTAAAAACCAAAGATTTTTCTTTAAAAAATATCGGTTTTAAAAATTCAAACCCTTTAATTTTAGTAGCTGAAGGCATTGAAAAACCTGGAAATATTGGAGCTTTATTAAGAACTGCTGATGCTGCAAATGTAGATGCCGTTTTTATAGCCAATCCAAAATCAGACCTGTATAACTCTAATGTTATTCGGTCTAGCGTGGGTTGTTTATTTACTAATAATATTGCAGTAGAAACATCAGAAAAAATCATCACTTTTTTAAAAGAAAACAATATTAATATTTATAGTGCTACTTTGCAAAACTCAAATGAATATCATAAAGAAAACTACAAAAAAGCATCAGCTATTGTGGTAGGTACAGAAGCCACTGGGTTATCAGAAATTTGGCGTAAAAATGCCACACAGAACATAAACATACCCATGCAAGGTAAAATTGATTCTATGAATGTGTCTGTTGCAGCAGCAATTGTTATATTTGAAGCCAAGAGACAACGAAATTTTAAATAACAAGAAATGAAAATACTAGGTTTTGACATAGGAGGCTCAGGCATTAAAGCTGCAATTGTAGATACAAAAACAGGTGAACTGATCTCTGAAAGGCATAGAATTGCGACACCCAAACCTGCAACACCCGAAGCTGTTACTAAAGTTGTTCAAGAAATGGTAGAACATTTTAATTGGAAAAAGGCTGTAGGTTGTAGTTTTCCTACCACAATTGTAGATGGGCAGTGCATTCATTCTGGTAATTTAAGTGAAAAATGGTTAAATATTAAGGTTGATAAATTGTTTAAAAAAGCAACCAAACTCCCATTTTATGTTAGTAATGATGCTGATTTGGCGGGTTTATCTGAGGTAAGTTTAGGGGCAGGTAAAGATGAAAAAGGAGTAACCATTGTAATTACAATTGGAACAGGAATTGGTTCTGGCTTGTTTTATAACGGAAAACTTATTCCTAATTTAGAATTGGGTAAAATGTTACATACTGATGGAAAAATCATCGAATATTATACTGCTGATTCTGTAAGAAAAAAACAAGATTTATCTTTAAAAGAATGGGCTTTACGTTTAGATGAATTACTCAATTACGTTCGCATTGTATATTCGCCAAGTTTAATAATTTTAGGGGGCGGAATCAGTAAAAAATTTGATCAATTTAAAGAGTATTTAACAACAGACGTAAACGTTAAAGTTGCCGAATTTAGAAATAATGCAGGTATAATTGGTGCTGCCATGTATGCACATAAACGAATTAAAGATTAATGCAACCAACCACTTTATTTTACACCTTAATAGCAATCATTATTGTCAGTTTTATCATCGATAAAATTTTAGATGCCTTAAACACAAAACATTTTGACGATAAAATTCCTGAAAAGCTGGCAGATGTTTACAATGCTGATGAATACAAAAAATCGCAGGCATATAAAAAAACAAATGCTAAATTCTCTAACCTAACTTCTACGTTTTCCATAATATTAACATTAATTTTCTTTTTTGCTGATGGTTTTAAACATGTTGATGATTTTGCCAGAAATTATACAGATAATTCCATTTTAGTTGCTTTAATTTTCTTTGGGGTTATTATGTTGGGGTCAGATATTTTAACAACTCCTTTTTCGTACTACAAAACTTTTGTCATTGAAGAAAAGTTTGGTTTTAATAAATCAACCAAAAAAACATTTTGGTTAGATAAAATAAAAGGATGGTTAATGTCTGCAATTATTGGCGGTGGAATTTTAGCACTCATCATTTGGTTTTATGAAGTTGCAGGTGCAAATTTCTGGGTTTATGCTTGGGTTTTAGTAGCCATTTTTTCGTTGTTTATGAATATGTTTTATGCAAAATTGATTGTTCCTCTATTTAATAAACAAACTCCTTTAGAAGAAGGTGAATTAAAATCTGCGATTGAAAAATATGCACAAAAAGTAGGATTTACACTTAATAATATTTTTGTAATTGATGGTTCTAAACGCTCTACCAAAGCAAATGCTTATTTTTCTGGTTTTGGTGCACAAAAAAGAATTACACTTTTTGACACCTTAATTAACGATTTAGAAACTGATGAAATTGTGGCAGTTTTAGCACATGAAGTTGGGCATTATAAGAAAAAACACATCATTTTTAATTTGGTTTCATCAATATTACTTACGGGTTTTACATTATTTATTTTATCATTATTTATCGATTCTTCAATATTATCCAGAGCATTAGGGGTTGCAACACCTAGTTTTCATATTGGGTTAATTGCATTCGGAATTCTTTACTCGCCAATATCAGAAATTACAGGTTTATTTATGAATTATATGTCTCGTAAATTCGAATATCAAGCCGATAATTTTGCAAAAGAAACTTTTGCAGCTTTACCATTAATTACATCTCTTAAAAAATTATCGAAAAATAGTCTAAGTAATTTAACCCCTCATCCTGCATATGTTTTTATGCATTATTCGCATCCAACTTTGTTGCAAAGAATTCTAAATTTAGAAAAGTAATTCTTTGGCTGTTAAATTTTATTTGTTAAATTCACTAAAGTTTTAATCTAAGTCTTTCATCGAGTTTATGGAATATAATGCAACACCAGAAGAAGAAAACAAGGAGATAGCAAATCGTTACAAAGACTTGCTAAAAGGTACTTATGAGGTGTTATCTAAAGAAGATAAAGAGCTTATAAGAAAAGCCTTTGATATTGCTGTGGATGCACACTCCAAACAGCGAAGAAAAACAGGCGAACCCTATATATTTCATCCGATTGCTGTAGCTAAAATTGTAGCTATAGAAATTGGTTTGGGAGCAACTTCTATTGCTGCTGCTTTATTGCATGATGTTGTAGAAGATACGGATTATACTTTAAATGATATGGAGCATTTGTTTGGCGAAACTATTGCTCGAATTGTAAACGGTTTAACCAAAATATCGCGTTTAAATAAAGAGCAAGACGCTTCTATTCAAGCAGAAAATTTTAGAAAAATGCTTTTAACCTTACATGATGATGTAAGAGTTATTTTGATAAAAATTGCAGACAGATTGCATAATATGCAAACTATGGATGCCATGCCTGCACACAAACAAGTAAAAATTGCTTCAGAAACCTTATACATTTATGCGCCTTTAGCACATAGATTAGGTTTGTATAACATTAAAACAGAACTAGAAGACTTAGGCTTAAAATATACAGAACCTGAGGTTTACAACAGCATTATTAATAAAATAAAAGAAAGCAAAGAAGAGCAAAAAGCTTATTTACAGCAATTTTCTAAGACCTTGGGTGATGACTTGAATAAAGAAAATTTTGAATATGAAATAAAAGGACGATTCAAATCTATTTTCTCTATCAGAAAAAAAATGCAAAAGCAAAATGTTACTTTTGATGAAGTTTTTGATAAATACGCCATTCGAATTATTTTTAAGCCTATTTCTAAAGATGTAAAACATGATGCTTGGAAAATTTACTCGATAGTAACAGATAATTTTAGACCAAATCCTGCTCGTTTAAGAGATTGGATTTCTCAACCCAAATCTACGGGTTACGAAGCTTTGCACATAACTGTTATTGGGCCAGATGCAAGATGGGTAGAAGTTCAAATTCGTTCTGAAAGAATGAATGAAATTGCAGAAAAAGGATATGCCGCACATTTTAAATATAAACAAGGCGCAGATAATGAAAGTGGTTTAGAAACCTGGTTAAATAAATTAAAAGAAACTTTAGAAAACCAAAATATAAATGCAGTAGATTTTGTTGAAGACTTTAAACTAAATCTGTACGCTAAAGAAATTTACGTTTTTACACCTAAAGGAGATTTAAAATCGTTACCTAAAGACGCCTCTGCTTTAGACTTTGCCTTTTCTATTCACACAGACGTGGGCTTAAAATGTAGAGGGGCAAAAGTAAACGGAAAGTTAGTACCACTAAGTCACCCCCTAAAAAGTGGCGACCAAATTGAAGTCATTACAAGCTCTACCAACAAACCCAATTCTAGATGGTTAGATTTTGTGATAACTGCCAGAGCAAGAACTAAAATTAGAGCTGCTCTAAAAGAAGAAGAAAAGCTAATTGCAGAAGAAGGTAAAGCCATTTTAACCAGAAAATTACGTCATTTAAAAATACCTTTTAATGAAAAAACTATCAATGAATTGGTGGTATTTTTCAAACTAAAAACTAGTTTCGATTTATTTTATAGATTTGGTAATGGGGCTATAGATAATACACAACTTAAAGCATTTGTAACTCAAAGAAATAGCACCATTTTAAATTTCTTTAAAACAAAATTAAGACGAACCCCTTCTAATACAGAGGTTGATGACACTTCTGATGAAGTAAATAGTAAATACGATGCCTTAGTTTTTGGTAAAGAAGAAGAAAAATTAGATTACAAACTATCTAAATGTTGTAACCCAATTTCTGGTGATAAAGTTTTTGGCTTTTTAACCATTAATGATGGTATTAAAGTACATAAAATGAATTGCCCAAATGCAATTTCTTTACAATCGAATTATGCATATAGAATTATGCGTGCCAAATGGATAGACTCTACAAAACAAGACTTTAAAGCTGTTTTACAAATTAATGGAGTAGATCATGATGGCATTGTTAACAATGTAACAAGAATTATTTCTAGTAGTACAGGCGTATATTTACACAAAATAAATATTTCTGGTGATGAAGGTATTTTTGACGGAAAAATTTCGTTAAGTGTAAAAAACAGCTCTCAATTAAATAACCTAATTAAACGCATAGAAAAGGTAGAAGGCGTTAAAAAAGTAGAGCGTGTTAATAGAATGTAAATATCATTCTTAGAAAAGTGTATTTTAATTCAGAAATAACTGTAAATTTGTCTTTTCGTAAAATTCAAAACGATGAGTAATTCTCAGGACAACCAAGAAATAGTTAAAAAAGTTTTTACCGCTTATTTACAAGAGCATAAACACAGAAAAACTCCTGAACGTTATGCCATACTTCAAGAAATATACGATGCAGAAGAGCATTTTGATATAGAATCTTTATATATTAAAATGAAAAACAAAAACTATAGAGTTAGTAGAGCAACTTTATACAACACTATAGATTTGTTATTAGACTGCGGTTTGGTGCGCAAACATCAGTTTGAAGGACAATCAATGGCACGTTATGAAAAAAGTTATTTTGATAAAAATCATGATCATGTTATTTTTACAGATTCTGGTGATGTAAAAGAATTCTGCGATCCAAGAATTCAAATCATCAAAAAAACCATAGAAGATATTTTCGATATCGATATTCATAATCATTCGCTATATTTTTACGGAACTAAAAAGAAGAAATAATTCAGTTTTCACACACTTTACAATACAACAAACAATACAAAAAACAACAAATTAACACAACTAATGGCTGTAGATTTATTACTAGGATTGCAATGGGGAGATGAAGGTAAAGGTAAAATTGTAGATGTTTTAACCAAAAACTACGATATCATTGCACGCTTTCAAGGAGGTCCAAATGCTGGACATACTTTAATTTTTGATGGATATAAACACGTTTTACACACAATTCCATCAGGAATTTTTCATAAAACTGCCTTAAATGTTGTAGGTAATGGAGTGGTTATAGATCCTGTAATCTTTAAAAAAGAATTAGAAAACCTAGATAAACATAATATCGATTATACATCTAAATTATTAATTTCTAGAAAAGCGCATTTAATTTTACCTACACACAGATTGTTAGATGCTGCCTCAGAAACTTCTAAAGGTAAAGCTAAAATTGGTTCTACTTTAAAAGGAATTGGCCCAACTTATATGGACAAAACTGGTAGAAATGGAATGCGAGTTGGTGATTTAGAATTAGATAACTGGAAAGAAAAATACGATGCTTTAACAGAAAAGCATATTAAAATGCTAGAATTCTTTGATGTTCAAATAGAATATAATTTAGAAGAATTAGAAGCAGAATTCTGTAAAGGAATTGAAAAATTAAAAACTTTAGAATTTATTGATAGCGAAGCATTTTTAAATCAAGCAATAAAAGATAAAAAAACCATATTAGCAGAAGGTGCTCAAGGTTCTCTATTAGATATCGATTTTGGTACTTACCCATTTGTAACATCATCTAACACCACTGCAGCAGGTGCTTGTACAGGTTTAGGAGTTGCGCCAAATAGAATTGGCGATGTTTTTGGTATTTTTAAAGCCTACACAACTAGAGTTGGTTCTGGTCCTTTTCCTACAGAATTGTTTGATGAAGATGGAGCTACAATGGCTAAAGTTGGTCATGAATTTGGTGCAACAACTGGTAGACCAAGAAGATGTGGTTGGTTAGATTTAGTAGCGTTAAAATACGCTGTAGATGTTAATGGAGTTACCCAATTAATGATGATGAAAGGTGATGTACTTTCTGGTTTCGATACTTTAAAAGTTTGTACTTCTTACAACTATAAAGGCAAAGAAATTACACATTTACCATACAACATAGAACCAGAAAATGTTTCTGTAAATTATACTGAATTTAAAGGTTGGGAAGATGATTTAACTAAAATGACTTCTGCTGATGAATTACCACAAAATTTAATGGATTATATTTCTTTTATAGAAAAAGAAACTGGAGTTCCTGTAAAAATTGTTTCTGTTGGTCCTGATAGAAAACAAACAATTAGCAGATAATTCTAATAAAATAAAAGCAAAAAAAAGCATCTTTAAATAATTTAAAGATGCTTTTTTTATTGGTCTAAAACTTATTTTAAGTTCTCTATTTGCACTGTAATTACTTGCAATTTATTTTGTTCTGCTGATAAAGCACTTAGCAAAGCCTCTTTTTGGTTTTTAAAAGCTTCTTTTCTTTCTAATAAAATTTCATTGTAATATTCAATTCCTTTTTCTAAATTATTTTTGAATTTTAATAAATACCTCAATTGCTTTTTATCAATTGTAGTTTTTATTTCATTTAATTTATCTTGTAAATGATTTACATATAAAGACAATTCTTTAATAAACACATTTGGTCTGTCCTTTCTAGAAACCGAATTTGCTCTACCATAAATGTGATCAGTAATTCCATTTAAACTCATAATTTTATCAAAATAAGCCATATTAGGTCCAGGACAAACAGAAACCCCATCTCCTATTTTCTTGGTATCTAAATTGTTTAAAATAAGTGTAGAAGTACTTAACCCCACACAAATACAAGATTTCTCTACAATTTTATCAAAAGCTTTCTTTTTTTCTTCGGCATTTAAATCTAAACTATCTAATTGTTTTAATTTTAAATGTTGATATTCTCTAGATGCCACACACAAACCAGATTCTTTAAATTCTTTATTCAATTGAATAAATTTATTTGGGCAAGACGTTCCTGGTCTGTTTTTATCAATAAATTCCTGTTTTTGAATGTCTTTTGTATTTCCTTTCAAGGTATTAAAAGGTACCCCTAAAGGTGATGTATTACTCAAATACAAATCATTTTCTTTGGCTTTTATAAGTTTGTCCATTGTTTTATCATCTACACTTGTAGCTTCTGGCACTAATAAAAAAGGGCTTCCCCAACCTACAGAATCTAAATCGTATTCCTTTAACAAAAAAGAATGTTCTTCTTCATTACCTACTCCACCTTGTGCTGTAATTTTTAATTCCAAATCGTTTTTTGGTATCGTTTTTTGGGCTTCTTTTAAAGCATCAAACAATAAATTTTTGGTTTGTTCTTTTAAAATTTCTTTATTTTCTTTAAACTCTTTTAGCACAGGCCCCATTAAAAAACCATCAGTTGCAAAAGCATGTCCACCACAATTTAAACCAGATTCTATTCTGTATTCTGAAACCCATAATCCTTTTTTAGCTAAAAATTTACCTTGAATAAAAGCAGATCTATAATCGCTAACTTTTAAGATTATTTTCTTTTTGATGATGCCATTTTCATCAGGAAAAAAATCGTTAAACTTACTGATATAAGTATATAACTTAGGATTCATTCCTGCAGAAAGTACTAAAGACGATGCCAATTTACTTTCAGCAAAACCACGCAAAGCAGCATGAGCATCATTATATTCTACAGGTAACATTTCTTTATTCAGGTAGTTTTCTTTATCAACTTTTGTCATGATATTTACATCAATACTCCCCTTTTTTAAATTTTTGTTAGCCCATTCTTTTAATTTGTTAAAATCGACACCTTCTTCAGTAAGTTTTAAAAAATCTTTTTTAACATCAGAATATTCTGGCAACATATTGATGTATGCTTTTAAAGCGGAACTTTTTTCTGATGTTATGCTTTTAAGTTGATTAAATTTTTGCTCTGTTTGCTCGTGTAATAAATTTAGATAAGATGTTATTCTTTTTGCTCTAAAATCATCCACTTTATCAGATATTTCTTGATATGGAATTTGAAACTTTTCGCTATAAAGTTTGCGCATTTTTTCTACCAAAATGTCATCAACCAAAGAAATTACAGAGTCTATACCATATTGTGCTACTTTTAAGGGCGAATCTATTGTAAAACCAATACCCATAACTGGTATATGGAATGTATGTGCGTTGTTCATTTTAAAATTCAATTATTTTACTAGTTTTAAATTAGTTGCAATGTATTTATTATGAAAACTGTAAAAAATGATTATTATCATAGAAAAATAAGTAACCTTATAAATTCAATTAACGGGAAGCTGAAGTTTGCTTTTAGAAAAAAATCATACTACAGATTTTTTAGATGCTTTTAATCAGACTGATAAAAATCATGTTATTAACTAATATTTATTGCAAACTTCGCATAAAATATGATATAACATGATACATTTAGAAAATAAAACCGTAGGAAATATCGTAACTGAAAATGTTAATACAGCACAAATTTTTCACAAATATAAGATTGATTTTGGCTTTCATGGAGATGTTATGTTGAAAAAGGTTTGCAAAAAGAAAAAACTAAATATTGATCGTTTAATAACAGAATTAAATTCGGTTAACCCAAACAAATTTTATCTCAAAGACTATAATAATTGGAAATTAAATTTACTAATTAGCTTTTTAATTGATGTACATCACCACCACAAACAAGATGATATTTTGTTGCTAAAAAAATTAGCGAATCAGGTTTATAAAAATTATGGTAATACATATTCAAACACAAAATATTTAATTCAAACTGTAATTTCTATTTCTGATGATTTATTAATGAAAATGAATTATGAAGAAACAATTATTTTTCCACATATCAAAAAACTAATAGCGGCAAACTCAGACTCAAAAAGCAGTTTTTCTATATACCCTGTTTTAAGTAATAATATTTCAACCATCGAAAAACAACGCATTATTGTTTCAGATAAATTTAATACCATTGTAAATTTTACAAATGATTTTAAATTGCCCAATAATGCCAGCAAAACCTTTCAACTGTTTTATCATAAATTAAAGAAGTTTCAATTTTATCTACAAGAGCACAATCATATTGAAAAAAATATATTATTACCCAAAGCTTTACAGTTAGAAGAATCTTTAATTCACAAAAAATAAAATATTCACTTTTCTTTAATATCATACACTTAACTTTTCATTATTTTTGTGGCAAAACAACTACTTTTGAAAAGACTATTTTTCATCTTCTTCACGTCTTCTTTTTTTATTTCATTTTCTCAAGAAAAATTGAAAAACGAACAACAAAAAAAAAGAATTGAGTATAAAGCAGAAATTCAAGAAGCAGACGAAGCAAAATACCCAGGTGCAACTGTGCTTATTGGTAATGTAAAAATGAAACATGCTGGTATTCACCTAACTTGCCAACAAGCCTTATACTACCGAAAACAAAATTTTTTCAAAGCTATTGGAAATGTACTCATAAAACAAGGTGATACCATTACGCAAACTAGTGATTATGTAGATTATGATGCAAATGCCAAACAAGCTCTTTCTTGGGGAAATGTGGTGTTAACAGACCCTACAATGACGTTAACAACAGATACGTTACAATTTGATAGAATAAACCAAAAATTATACTATCAGAGCTATGCTACAATTAAAGATACCACCAATACTTTAAAAAGTAAAAACGGAAATTATTATTTAGAAAATAAGAAATTTACGGCAACCACAAGAGTAACTGTAGTAAACCCAGAGCATCATTTAGCATCTAATCATTTAGATTATTATACAGACTCTGGCTTAACCTTTTTGTATGGTCCATCTACCATAACAAATACAGAAAACGAAAATAAACTATACTCAGAAAAAGGGTTTTACAACACTAAAACCGACATCTCTCACTTTACAAAAAACGCAAAATTGTTCTTAAACGAACGTACTATTGAGGGCGATAGTTTGTATTATGATAAAAACCGAGGATTTGCCTCTGCAACTAACAATATTCAAGTAATTGATACCGTTCAAAATTTTGTATCTAGAGGAAATTATGCTGAGTTATTTGAAAAAAAAGATTCTTTATACATCATAAAAAAAGCAGTTGCCATTTCTATAGTTGATAAAGATTCGATGTTTGTTCATGGAGATACCTTATTGGTTACAGGAAAACCAGAACAAAGAATTGTACGCACATACCATAATGTAAAGATTTTTAAATCTGATTTACAGGGAAAGTGCGATTCTATTCATACCAACCAAGCAACTGGGTACACTAAAATGTATAGAAATCCTGTAATTTGGTCAGATAAAAATCAAATTACAGGAGATAGTATTTACTTACAATCAAATGTTGAAACCGAAAAATTAGACTCGTTAAAAGTGTTTAATAATGCGTTTATTGTATCTAAAGATTCTTTATCAGAAGATGACTTTAATCAAATTAAAGGTAGAAATATGTTTGGTAAATTTTACAATAACAAACTAAAATTGTTGCTTGTTAAAGGAAATGCAGAATCTGTATATTTTAATAGAAATGAACAAACTCAAGTATTAGAAACTATTACCAAAGAAATTTCTAGTAATATTGAATTTACTTTAGAAGACGGACAAATACAATCTATAAAATATTTAAAAGATTCTGATGGTCTTACATATCCACCTTCAAAACTTCCTGATGAAGTTAGAAAATTAAAAGGGTTTATTTGGCGAGAAAGTGAGCAACCAAAACGCAAAGAAGATATTTTTATCAAAAATGAGATTAACAAAGAAAATGATGAGAAAAAAAAACCACTTAAAGATAAAGAGTTACTTAAACCAAACGCCGTTTTAGATAAAAAAAAGAGTAAAAAATTACCCTTAAAAAAACAATAGCTTTGAAAGCAGATTTTTTTAAATACCAAGCACAAACTAGCCCTCACCCACTTGCTATAGAAATTTCTCATGCTAAAGATTCTTCTATTTTTGATGTTTCAGGAAAAAAATATTTAGATTTTGTAGCAGGTGTTTCTGCAAATAGCTTGGGTCACAATCCAAAAAAGGTTACTGAAGCCATAAAAAAACAATTAGATGCTTATGCGCATGTAATGGTGTATGGTGAGTTTGTGCAAAAACCTCAAGTAGATTTATGTAAACTGTTAGCATCTACTTTACCTAAAAGTTTACAATCTGTATACATTACCAATTCAGGAACAGAAGCTACAGAAGGTGCTCTAAAATTGGCCAAAAGAGTAACCAACAGAGCCGAAATTATAGCTGCTAAAAACTCTTATCATGGCAATACACAAGGTGCAATGAGTGTTTCTGGAGTCGATAAACAAAATGCTGCTTTTAGACCTTTAATTCCTGGCAATAAGTTTATTACTTTTAATTGCGAGTTTTGTTTACAACAAATTACTACTAAAACTGCTGCTGTAATTTTAGAAACCATACAAGGTGGTGCTGGTTTTATAGAACCGATTGACAACTATTTATTGAAAGTAAAAAAAAGATGTGAAGAGGTTGGTGCGTTGTTAATTTTAGATGAAATACAAAGTGGTATTGGAAGAACGGGTACATTCTGGGGATTCGAAAATTACAATGTTGTTCCAGATATTATCATCACTGGAAAAGGTTTAGGTGGTGGTATGCCTATTGGTGCATTTATAGCATCATTTGAACACATGAACTTGCTAAAAGACAACCCTAAACTAGGTCATATTTCTACATTTGCTGGACACCCTGTAATTGCTGCTGCAGGTGTTGCTACTGCAACAGAAATTTTAGAAAAAAATTTACTTTCAGAAAGTTTGCGAAAAGAAAAAATTATAAGAACACATTTACAACACAATGCCATTTTAGAAATTAGAGGACGAGGATTAATGTTGGCCGCAATTGTTGAAAGCCCAGAGCTAGCTGCAAAAATTATATTTAAATGTTTAGATAAAGGATTAATTTTATTTTTTTTGTTATTTGAAGCAAGAGCTCTTAGAATTACACCTCCTTTAACCATTTCTGATGATGAACTTTTAGAGGGTTGCAGCATTATTCTAGAAGCCATAGAAGAAGTTATTTAATTCTTATTTTTCACTTTGTTTATTGCTCTAAACCATTATTTTTGCAAAAATGGAACACATTAAACAAACTACAAAAAAATTACAAAAAGCAATCGCTAAGGCCATTCAAGAGTTTAAAATGATTGAAGAAGGTGATAAAATTATGGTGTGTTTATCTGGTGGAAAAGATAGTTACACTTTATTAGATATGTTGCTGTATTTTCAAAAAGTAGCTCCTATTTCTTTTGATTTAATAGCGGTTAATTTAGATCAAAAACAACCTGGTTTTCCCGAAGAAATATTGCCCAATTATCTTACAGATTTAAAAGTAAACTATAAAATTATAGAAAAAAATACTTACAAAATTGTAATGGACAAAACTCCAGAAGGTAAAACAACTTGCAGTCTCTGTTCTCGATTACGAAGAGGAACATTATACGAAGCTGCCAGAGATTTGGGGTGTAACAAACTCGCTTTAGGGCATCACTTAAATGATATTTTAGAAACATTTTTTCTAAACTTATTTTTTTCGGGAAAGCTAGAAACCATGCCTCCAAAATTTAAAAATGATGTTGGAGACTTAGTAATTTTAAGACCACTAGCTTTTTGCAGAGAAAGTGATATAGAAGCATTTTCAGCCTTTAAAAAACATCCAATTATACCTTGTAATTTATGTGGCTCTCAAGAAAATTTACAGCGTAAAAAAGTAAAACAAATGATATTTGAATGGGAAAACGATTTTCCGAACAGAAATGCAATTATGATGAATGCATTACAAAATGTGTTTCCTTCTCATTTATTAGATAAAAATCTATTTGATTTTGAAAATTTGAGTAAATACTAGGCACCCATACTAAAGTGTAAATCTCTAGTATTTTAATGCTTCTTATCCTTTTTTAACAATTCTGGAAATTTACTTTTAAACTTATTCAATCTAGGAATTGAAACTGCTTTTACATAACTCTGGTTTGGATTTCTCTTTTCAAAATCTTGGTGATACTCTTCTGCCTTATAAAACTTTGTATGTTGGGTAACCTCTGTAACTATTTTACCATCATAAATATCTTTATTTAGTTGAGTAATTTTGTTTTCTATAATTTCTTTCTCATTTTTAGTACTATAAAAAGCAATAGATCTATATTGTGTTCCATAATCTGGATGTTGACCATTTTTGGTTGTTGGATTGTGTGAACCAAAAAAAACAGTAACCAATGTTTTAAAACTTACTTTTTTTGGATTATAATATACAGCTACAGTTTCTGCATGCCCTGTTCTTCCAGTTCCTATAGATTGGTAAGTGGGGTTTTTAGTTCGTCCACCTGCATAACCAGAAACAGCCTCTTCTACTCCTTCTACACTTTCAAAAATTGCTTCTACACACCAAAAACATCCGCTTGCAAAATAAGCTACTTTTATATCTTGTGATGGTGTATAAACCGTTTTAATTCCATTTTCTACTTGTATAGAACCTTTTTCTTTTTTCGAAAATCCTAAACAAGAAAATAGAAATAACGAAAAAATAATTGCAAATACTGATTTTGATAATTTCATATATAAATTGGTGTATTAAAAGTTAAAAATTGCACCTCAAATATTGCATTGTATTTTCAGTGCAATTTTCGGAACTTTTAATTCGAACTTGATTATGTTTCGAATAATAAATAAGTCGCAAAATTACGAATCATTTTACAGATGTTTACAACTTTAGCATTTTGTTAAGAATTGAAGTTGTAGAAACCCGTGCAGAACCTTACTTTTGTGTAGTTAATTTGAGTAATGGAGCATTTTATAGTATCAGCACGTAAATACAGGCCACAAAATTTTGAAGATGTTGTTGGGCAACAAGCCATAACAAATACCTTATTAAACGCTATACAAAACAATCATTTAGCACAAGCCTTGTTATTTACAGGACCAAGAGGTGTTGGTAAAACATCCTGTGCCAGAATATTAGCAAAGAAAATAAATCAACAAGAGGTTAAAACTTCTGATGATGAAGATTTTGCCTTTAATATTTTTGAATTAGATGCTGCTTCAAACAATTCTGTAGATGATATTAGAAGTTTAACAGATCAGGTTCGTATTCCACCTCAAACAGGTAAGTATAAAGTTTATATTATTGATGAGGTACACATGTTATCTCAAGCCGCTTTTAATGCGTTTTTAAAAACGTTAGAAGAACCTCCTGCACATGCTATTTTTATTTTAGCAACAACAGAAAAACATAAAATTATACCTACCATTTTATCTCGTTGTCAAATTTTTGATTTTAAACGAATTGGTGTTTTAGACGCCAAAAACTATCTAAAAACCATTTGCCAAAAAGAAAATATTACTGCAGAAGATGATGCTTTGCATATAATTGCACAAAAAGCAGATGGAGCAATGCGTGACGCTTTGTCTATTTTTGATAGAGTAGTTAGTTTTTCTGGTAAAAATTTAACTAGAGAAGCTGTTACTGAAAATTTGAATGTGTTAGATTACGATACGTATTTTAATATGACAAATTTATTGCTAGAGAATAAAATTCCAGATGTATTGAATGCATTCAACATAATATTAGCAAAAGGATTTGAAGGCCATCATTTTATCAATGGATTAGCGAGTCATTTTAGAGATTTATTAGTAGCTAAAGACAAAGCTACTTTAGATTTATTAGAGGTAGGTGATGCTGCCAAAAAAAAATATTTAGAGCAAGCTACAAAAGCAAGTATTCCGTTTTTAATGCAAGCTATTCATAAAGCGAATGATTGCGATTTAAATTATAGAGCTAGTAAAAATCAACGATTACTGGTGGAATTAACTTTAATGCAGATTGCCTCTATCACTTTTGATGGAGAAAAAAAAAAGCCAGCTAATTACATAATTCCGGCTACATTTTTTCAAGCGCTTTCTCCTGCTAAAAAAACAGTTGCAAAGCCTACTCAAAAAACGGTTACACCTACAAAACCTCAAAAGGTTGAATCATCTAAACCAAAGCTAAAAACTCCTATATTACAATCTACCAGAAGAAGAACATCTTCTCTTTCTTTAAAAAGTATTTATCAAAAAAAAGAAATAAAAAAATCTGAGATTGAAGAAAATTTTGACAATCATCCTAAGGAAGCTTTTACTCAAGAAAAATTAGAAACACTTTGGAAAGAGTATGCTGTGTTACTTCAAAAAAAAGGACAAAGAAGTATGGCTTCTATAGTGGCAACAGATGTACCTAAATTAGAAGATAATTTTAAAATTTCATTTTCTGTACCCAATAAATTGATGCAAGATCAATTTCACAAAGGACGTCCAAAATTATTAGGTTTTTTAAGACAACAGCTTAATAATTACGGTATTGAAATCATTGTAAATTTGAATGAAAAAATAGAGAAAAAATTTGCATACACCAATGAAGAAAAGTTTAAAAAATTAGCAGAAAAAAACCCTTTATTAGAAAAATTACGCCAAACTTTTGAATTGGATTTGTAATAAAAATAGTTTTTTTACACTTATAGCTTACCAACTTATGAATTACTTTTTTGGCAATGCTTTTATTGCAGTTATTTGGTTTTTAATCTGTAATGAAATTGCAAAAAGTTTAGAATTGAACTTTATTATAATTGAGAGATAGTTTCATTATAGCGCTTAAAAGAATGGCTACTTATCGCCTTCATTTTACTAAAAATTTAGTTTTATCGTAGTAATATTCGAAATGACAATCTGCTGTTTTTTAGTAAAATAAACTTGTATTGCTCTAAAAAATTATATCGATCATGTTAATTACAAATCGTCAGCTACAATTTTTTCTTTATAAGCATCACTTATTTCTTTACCTAAATAAGATAAAACAAGGTTTTTCTTTTCCATTTGTTCTTTTTCTACTTCAGCAATTAAATACAAGCCCTTTTCATTTTCTATAAACAAAGGAATTGATTTTTCTTCATTTGCCAACATTTTTAAAACCGCATCGTATTCTTGTTCATTTTCAATTTTTACCTCTTTAATGGTTGGATTTTCTCTAAATGCTTCACTTAAGTTAATATAATCATCATTAGGTGTAAAAAAGGCCAAACGATCTTGTTCTGTAGCATTGATAACTTCTAAAGAAGAAGCCAATCTAAAAGAACCATGTTCTCCAAAAATTTCTGAAAATGTACTCAAAGCATATTTATTAACAGCATCATTACCTGTCATTGCAATTAAATAACCAACATCACTAAGCTCTATATTACCTCCTAAATCATCATCATAAATATTTACAGCAATTGCCTCAAAATCATCTTCTTGGGCTTGGTTTATAAAGTTTTTATTAGAATCTATTAAAACGACTCTTTTTCCTTTATCTCGTAAATACGAAGCAATTAATCTTGATGGATTAGAAGCTCCTACAATTAAAATAGCATTAGAACTCTTAAGAAATACGCCTACAAGTTTGGCAAATAATCTTGCTGTTGTTGCATTTAGTAGCACTGTTCCTAGCACAATCATAAACACTAAAGGGGTTATATACTCTGCACCTTCAACCCCTTGTTTTAATAATTTACTGCCAAATAATGATGCAATACCAGCAGCAACAATACCTCTTGGACCAACCCAACTTATAAATAGCTTTTCATTTAATTTTAATTTAGAGTTAAATGTACTCGCAAAAACAGCTAGCGGTCTTATCACAAAAACTACTATAGCAAAAAGCGTAGCAGTTTTCCATGTATAGAGCAACATTAAATCTTTCATGTTTATATTTGCAGCCAATAAAATAAATAAGATTGATATTAATAAAACGCTGAGTGATTCTTTAAAATATAATAATTCTTTTAAATTTTTTAGCTTTCCATTTCCTAAAACCATCCCCATAACAACCACTGCTAAAAGACCAGATTCGTGAGCAAATATTTCTGATTCTACAAAAACCAACAACACTGTAGATAATGATACTACATTTAATAAATAATGTGGAATTAGTTTTTTATTGATGGCGTAGGCTAATGCATGCGCAAAAGTAAAGCCAAAGGTTGTTCCAAAAAGTAGAATTTTACCAAATTCAATTAAGGCTGTTTTGGTAAAACCACCACCACCACCAACGCTAATAAACTCAAAAACCAAAACTGCTACTAAGGCCCCAATTGGATCAATTAAAATTCCTTCCCATTTTAAAACCGTAGAAATATCTCTTTTTAAAGGAATGTTTCTTAAAATTGGAGTGATTACAGTTGGACCAGTAACAATAATTAATCCAGAGAATAAAAACGATAGATCCCAACCTAAATTAAAAACATAATGCGCAACAATACCTGCGCCAAAAAAAGTAATTGCAGATCCTAAAGTGATTAATTTGGTAATTACAGGTCCTACATTTTTTATTTCACTTCTCTTTAAGGTTAAACCTCCTTCAAAAAGAATAATACTAATGGCTAAAGAAACAAAATAATACAAACCTTCTCCTGGAAACAAACCTTTTTCACCATTCCAAATAGGCTCAATCCATTTTGCTCCATCTTCACTTAAATATGTTGCTGCTATGGGTCCTACTAATAAACCTATTAAAATTAACGGCAATATGGCTGGTATTTTAAATTTCCAAGCCACCCATTGTGCCAATATTCCTAAAATTATAATTCCTGCTAACTCTAACATATTTTGTGCCTATGATGAATTAGTAAATTTAAGAATGTTTATGTATCATAAAAATAAAATCCATAATTTTTTTCTTGCTTTTAAAGTTGAATTTATTATGTTAATTATTACAAATTCAAACGTATTTTTTTAAAATTATAATAAACTTCTGACACGAATAACTTTTTTCTTAAACTTAAAAGCAAATGATTTTTGCAGATGATTTTCATCAGTTTATCAATTCAAAAGATTTTAGTAGCAATGCTATATAACTAAAAAAAAGGATTAAAATTAGTAAAATATGCATTCTAAAACGGGTTAATCCACTAAAAAAAGCGTTTTTTTAGTATTAAAAATGATATACTTTATGGCACCAAAAACAACAATCTATTGATTTTAAATGATTGAATATGTACTGTTATTGCTTATTTTTTTTTATGACAACGTTTTTATCAAAAGGTAAAATTACACCATAAAAACTCGAACTTTTTTATTTTTTAAACGCACATTATTTAATTGTTCTACCAATCTTTTTGCCTCTGTTACTGGCACAGCAACAAATGCACAATCTTGTTTTAGCTCAATAATACCCAGTTGATCTTTGTTTAAATTTCCTTTTTTAAAGAACAACCCAGCAAGATCTCCTTTAGAAATTTTGTCTTTTCTACCACCAGAAACAAACAAAGTTTCCCAAAAAACAGGTTTTAATTTTTGCTGATGGGTTATATCAGTATTTGTATATCCTTTAATAAATTCTGGCAAAATTTCCTTTTTCCATTTTAACACATAAGCAGTTCCTTTGGCATCTACTCTGGCTGTTCTTCCATTTCTATGGGTAAATTCTTCTATTCTTTGTGGCAATTCGTAATGAATAATGTATTGCAATTCTGGGATATCTATTCCTCTAGCAGCTAAATCTGTGGCCAATAAAATCTGACTTGTTCCATTTCTAAATTTAATTAAAGAACGCTCACGATCTCTTTGCTCCATACCTCCTGAAAAACAAGTATGTGTAATTTTACTCTTCGTTAAAAAATCGCTTACATTATCAATACTACTTTTTAGATTGCAAAAAATAATTCCGGGTTTGTTACCAATATATTTTAATAAGTTAACTAAAGTTTCATTTTTATTTTTTGCGTCTGATGCAACAATCTTAATATCTAATTTTTTAGATTTTTTTTCGGTTAAATAATTGATAATGCTAGGATTATTTAGGTTAACAAAATCAGGAATTTCGGCATCTTGTGTTGCTGATGTTAAAATTCGTTTGTTAATATTTGGCAATTGATTGATAATACCTCTCATTTCATATTCAAAACCAACTTCTAAAGATTTATCAAACTCATCTAAAATTAAAGTTTTAATGCTTTCTTTAGAAAAACGATCGTTGGCAAAATGATCAGAAATTCTACCAGGAGTACCAATTAAAATACTTGGTGTATGTTTTATTTCTATTTTATCTTTGGCCATAGAACGTCCTCCATAAACTGCATTCACCTTAAAACCAGTACCCATTTCTCTGATAACTTGCTCAATTTGAATGGCTAACTCTCTAGAAGGTACTAAGATTAGTACTTGAATATCTTTATTTTCAGGGTCTATCAACTTTAAAGTTGGCAACAAAAAAGCTAACGTTTTACCTGTTCCTGTAGGCGAAAGAAGTATGGTATTTGCTGTGGTATCTATTACAGAAATGGCTTCATTTTGCATTTCATTCAACTCATAAATATTCAATTTTGCTAAAATATCTTCTTGATTTTTAATACTATTTGCCATACTTGTTATTGCTGTAAAAATTAAATGAACTTAATGAATTTTAAATTCGGTTCAAAGATAGTTAGTCTTTTATCAAAAAAGGGTGTATATTTTTTTACTTTTGTGTTTTCAAATTAAAACAATGTTAGGCTTACAATTCGAAACAGAAACTTCTTGGGCAGAAATTGCAAAAGTAAATTTGCAACAAATATTAACAGACCATGCATTTTTAGAACAAAAAGCAGCGTCTAATGCAGTATCTATCATTATTAATTATTCTGAAGAAACAGAACTAGTTAAAGAAATGAGCAATATTGCTATAGAAGAAATGCAACATTTTAAAATGGTACATTTATTAATGGTAAAAAGAGGAATGGTTTTAGGGCGTGAGCAGAAAAATGATTATGCAGTTCGTTTGCAGAAATTTTTCCCAAAAACAAAAGACAGAACCAATGCTTTAATTCAACGTTTGTTAGTGGCTGCTTTAATAGAAGCTAGAAGTTGTGAGCGCTTTAAGGTTTTTTCTGAAAATATGGAAGATGAAGAATTGCAAAAGTTCTACAAAAACTTAATGATTTCTGAAGCCAATCATTATACTACTTTTTTACAATTTGCCAGAGAATATCAAGATAGAGCAATTGTTGATAAAAAATGGAATGCTTTATTAAAGTTTGAAGCAGAAATGATGAAAGAAAGAGGAAAAACGGCTAAAATTCACGGGTAACACTATATTAAATTTTGGATTATTTTACCAATTCAATTCTATCTTCTTTTAAAATGATTAATTTTTGACGGTATAAATTTCCTATAGCCTTTTTAAATGCTTTTTTGCTCATTTTTAAATGGAACTTGATTGATTCAGGAGAGCTTTTATCCGTTAATAATAAAAAGCCTTCTTTACTTTTTTGTAATTTAGTTAATACTTTATCTACATCAGTATCAATTACATTTCTAAAACCTTGTGGTCTTAAAGAAACATCAATTTTACCATCTTCACGAATATTTTTGATGTAACCTTCTACTTCCATATCAATATCTAAATCTTCAAAAACCTCATTTCTATATAATAAGCCTTCAAATTCTTCATTAATTAGTACAACATAACCCAATGCAGTTTCTTTTTCTATAACTAACTCAACCTTGTCTCCTACTTGTAAATCCATTATTGTATATATTTAAAATATGCTGCCAAAATTTTATCGTTATCTTCACTTGGTGTAAAAATTTCTAATATTTTAGGCTGTTTTGATTCTTGATAAAATCCTTGTAATTCTTTTTCAACGGTTTCTTTAGAATATGCTTTTTGATATTCAAATCCGTACATTTTGCACAAATGCTCTGCAGTTAAACAATGGGGTGTTTCAAAATATTTTTGCGCATTTGTTGTTGACGGACCTGGTATAATTTTAAAAATTCCACCACCAGAATTATTCATTAAAATGATACGAAAATTTTTTGGGATATTTGTATTCCAAAGCGCGTTAGAATCGTAAAAGAAACTCAAGTCTCCAGTAATGCAAATGGTTTGCTTGTTGTTTGCAAAAGCCGCTCCAATTGCGGTTGATGTACTGCCATCAATACCACTTGTACCTCTGTTACAATATACCTCAACACTGCTATTAATCGTAAAAAGTTGTGCATATCTAATGATAGCACTATTACTTATTTGCAACTGTACATTATCTGGTACACTTTCTAAAACCTGTTCAAAAGCTTTAAAATCGGAATGTATAATTTTTGATAAATATTCGGAATGTTTTATTCTTCTTTTATCTCGTATGGCTAACCATTTTGGTTGATAATCACTTTCTAATTTAGAAATATTTGCATTGAAATTGCTAAAAAAATTATTCGGATTGGTTTGTATAAAATCTGATAAACAAAAAAACGTATTTGTTGCTTTTCGCTCATCAATATCCCAATGATGTTTTGGGCTGTAAGTTCTTAAAAATTTTTTAATTCGTTTTGATACTATCATTCCACCAAAAGTGATGAGAATATCTGGTTGCAAGTCTAAAAAATCAGTATCATTCAAAGAAAAAATTAATTGATCTATAGAATTGATTGCTTTTTTATGATGTAAGTTTGATGTTGTTTCTGTAAAAATTAACACAGAATCGTCATCAGCATACAAGTCCATTAATTGGTGTAACTCTGCATCAGGATAATTTACCCCTACCAAAATCATTTTCTTTTTACAAGTATTCCAAATTTTTGATAAATTTTTATAATCGATATTAGAATTATCTAAAAAACTTGATGATATCTTCGGAAAGTGAAATTCTTTTAATTCATCTACAGTTTCATACAAAGGCTCATCAAAAGGAACGTTAATATGTACAGGTCCTTTTTGGGATGTTGCAATTTGTAATGCCTCGCCAATCAGTTGCGAGTTTCGAGGATTAAACTTTGGGTTTTCGATTAAGTTCGCAGAAAATAAAATATGATTTTCAAACACATTTTCTTGACGAATGGTTTGGCCATCACCAATATCAATTAAATGTTTGGGTCTATCAGCAGAAATTACAACTAACGGAATATTGCTGTAAAAAGCTTCTGAAATTGCTGGATAATAATTTAACAAGGCAGAACCAGAAGTGCACAAAACTGCCACTGGTTTTTGTTTTTGTTGTGCAATACCTAAAGCAAAAAAAGCAGCACATCGCTCATCAACAACACTTAACGTTTCTATTTCTTTATGATTAGAAAAACCTATGGTTAATGGTGCATTTCTAGAACCAGGAGAAATAACAATAGTATCAATATTAAATTGACAACAAGCTGAAATTACTAATTGTGCGAGTTCTTTTTTTGGAAAAGCCCCTTTTAATTTCCCCAAAGGAGAAAAACTTGTGCCAGAAAAATATACCTTATCTTTTTTCATTCAAAAAGACTTATTCTTTTTAAAAAGAACTCCAAACTTACTAAATTTGGAGCTCTCATAGTTTTTAGTTTTTCTATTAGCTTTCAAACAATATTAGCCCTGATTGAGCGGTCTGTTTGAGCTCTTTTTTGCTGATTCCTGAATTAAAATTCAGGATCTAGCAAAAAAAGCGAGTAGCGAAAGCAGGAAATAGCTTCAAACAAACATTTTCCACATTCAATTCCCACAACAGTTCCTTCCCTTTGGGAAGGTTAGGATGGGCTTCTAGTTTCCTTTATTATAGTCTGCTAAAAATTTTGCCAAACCACTGTCTGTTAAAGGATGTTTTAACAATCCTTCAATTGCACTTAAAGGGCCTGTCATTACATCAGATCCTAGTTTTGCACAATCTACAATGTGCATGGTATGACGTACAGAAGCTGCCAAAATTTGAGTCTGAAAATTGTAATTGTCATAAACCGTTCTAATCTCTGCAATTAAATTTAAACCGTCTGTAGAAATATCATCTAAACGCCCTAAAAATGGAGAAACATATGTAGCACCCGCTTTTGCTGCTAATAATGCTTGCCCAACAGAAAACACTAAAGTTACATTGGTTTTAATTCCTTTAGACGAAAAGTACTTACATGCCTTTATACCATCTTTTATCATTGGTAATTTTACTACAATCTGTGGATTTAAAGCTGCTAAAGCTTCACCTTCTTTAACCATTCCATCAAAGTCTGTAGAAATAACCTCAGCAGAAACATCGCCATCAACAACATCACAAATTGTTTTGTAATGGTTTATAATGTTTTCTTCGCCAGTAATTCCTTCTTTTGCCATTAAAGATGGGTTTGTAGTTACACCATCTAAAATACCTAACTCTTGTGCTTCTTTAATTTGCTCTAAATTTGCAGTATCTATGAAAAATTTCATTTTTATTTATTGATTTATTGATTTACTTACAAAGATATAAACAAAGATTATTTATCAGTAATTTAAACACATCAAGTTTTAAAATTTAGCTGTAAAAAGTTTCTAATTATCGTATTATGTTAAAAATTTAGCTTTTTTATTGATTGATGGTCTTCAAGTGAGTCATAATTTATAACTTTCCACTTTATTTTATTATGCGATTTTACAAAAACACATTATTAATTTTATTTTACCTTTTTTTGGTATCCTGTGAGAGAGAAATTCAAACAGAAGGTATAGAGGGTTCAATTATTTGTAATTTTTCTGATCTAGAAATTTCTGAAGCAGATGCAGTTGCTATAGCAGATGATACAGCACCTGTTTTATGGAAAGGAACTTATAACAACGATTTTGTTACCATTGGTTTTACCAAGGCACTAGATGACGAAGGAGTTTCAGAAACGCTAAATTTTGTTTTTGAAAAAGTAGATAATTGTTTAAAAATAAGTCGTGGTTTCGAGTTTTATAATGGAGGTACTGCAGATGTAAGTGCTTTAACAGAAGTTAATGTTTTAGAAGTTTACATTATCGATTGGGATATAGATAAAAAATTAACAGGACAAATTGTGTACAGAGATCATCATGATAAATTAATTAAAACGCTTAATTTTTGGGTAGAATTTACCGCAGATGATTATTTTATTGAAAGTACCGATTACAAGTATTTTTCTGATTGTTTTGCAGACCAATTACCTATAGATATTGATTTAGATAATGACGGCACTACAGATTATAGCCTACTTGCAGAAGAGATTGTTGATTTTAAAAACCGACCAAACTTTGTTTCTTATACGATTAAATTAGTTGCTATTGATGAAGATATTAATGAAATTTTATCTCCAAGAGGAGTTAAAATCCCATTTCCTGTGCTATTTGAACCTCCTTTTTCAACAGAAAACACTAGAAGTTATGCAGCCAATAAGTTTAACTCTTTAGATGTAAAAAATTCGCTAGATGTTTTTTATGAATTTAATGCGCCTTATGAAAGTTATAACTTTTTTCTACAAAATAATTTAACCTACAAAAAACAGTTTGAGAATACTAAAGATGATTATTATGCTGTGAATTTGATTAGAAATAATCAAAATTTTTACGGGTGGATAAAAGTTGATTTCAATGCCTTAACTTGCGAAATAAAAGTTTTAGAAACCTATTTAAATTCGAATGCAGAAGAGCACATTTATGTAGCAAATTAAAGTTTATAATGATTCATTAACAACCTTTCGTAAACTCTGTCTGGTAAAACACGTTTTAAAACAATAGAAAATTTCTGCATAAAATCGCCTACTTTATAGTGTATTTTAGGGCTCTTATTGTTGATAATTTTGTAAACAGTTTTTGCCATTTCTATAGGATCCATTCCATGATCTACATGAGCATCCATTAAATCTAAACTCGCTTGATATTTTTCTTTGTAAGCAGAATTGTCAAAAACTGGTGTGTGGTACCTACCAGCCGCAATGTTTGTTGCAAAATCTCCAGGAGCTACATTTACAACGTTAATTCCGAAGTTTTTTACCTCCATACTTGTTGCTTCTGTTACTAATTCTAAAGCACCTTTAGAGGCAGAATATGCAGCTCTAAAAGGCAAACCCATATAACCAGCAATAGAAGTTACGTTTATAATAGTACCTGAGTTTTGTTTACGCATTTGTGGTAAAACTGCTTTCATAACATCAATAGCACCAAAAAGATTGGTATTAAAAACTGCGCGCATTTCATCTATTGGAGTATCTTCTACAGGGCCTGTAATTCCCATTCCTGCATTATTTACCAAAACATCTAATTTGCCTTCTTTTTCTATAATTAAATCTACTGCACTATTTATAGTTGCTGTATTTAAAACATCTAAAGCAATTAATTGAAAAGAAAAACTATCTATGTTTTTTGGATTTCTACTTGTACCGTAAACAGTAAAGCCTTTTTCGCTTAAAAAAGTTGCAATCGATTTTCCTATTCCAGAAGAAGCTCCAGTAACTAAGACTACTTTAGACATGTTTTTTAAAATTATAATTATAGAACAAATATCAGAAAAGATAAAAGAAGAAACGTAAATATAGCGCACAAAAAATGGCAAGCTATCTACATCACACTGCTACAACCTAATACCCTTGCTGTGTTCCCACCCTGGGGGATTCAAAGGGAGCTAGTTGTGTAGGACTTGCCACTGCAAATTTACAATCTATTTTTATTTAAACAATTAAAAAAACACTAAATTTTATGTAACATTTTTAAAGTATTGATTACTAATAAGATGTTTTTGGGTAGTAAAATTAGAATACCAAATGAAAAACATATATTTGTATCACTAACTAAATAAAAAAAAAATGGAAAATCAAGCGGACAGTAAAGGCATTATTTTAAATAATGGTTTATATTTTGGTTTGTTATTAGTTGTAGCAAGTCTTGTGCCTTATGCATTAGGCATGCACCTAGAACCAACAGCAGGTTATATTAATTTTGGAGTAATTCTGTTAGGAATTATTTTATTCCCAATTCTTGGAATGAGTAAATTTAAAAATACCAGTGACGGCTTTATGACTTGGGGACAAGGGGTAAAAATAGGCGTTGGTATTATACTCGTAGGTACCATTATAAGTACTTTATACCAAGTGGTTTTTACAACGGTTATAGAACCAGAATTTTATGCACAAGTAGAAGAAGTTACTAGAAAAGCACTTGTTGATGCAGGCTTAACAGAAGAACAAATAGATACGCAAATAGAAATGCAAGGTAAGTTTCAAGGTACTGCCATTGGTTATGGTATTGGTATTTTGTTTATGGCGTTTATTGGCTTTATATCTTCTGCAATAATTGCAGCTGTTAAGAAAAAATCTGAAGAAGACGCTTACTAAAACCTAAAGTTTAACGTTCTATATTGTATAAAATGGTAACTTTGATTTTTTAGAATATCAAAATCTGAACCTAAATATGCAAATTTCGGTAGTAATACCACTTTTAAACGAAGAAGAATCTTTAATAGAATTACACGATTGGATTGTATCTGTGATGCAATCCAATCGTTATTTCTATGAAATTATTTTTATTGATGATGGTAGTACAGACAATTCATGGAAAATTATAGAAAATTTATCTTCAAAAAATAATGCCGTAAAAGGAGTTCGTTTTCAAAAAAACTATGGAAAAAGTCAAGCTTTAGATGCTGGTTTTGAAATAGCAAAAGGTAGTGTTGTAATTACTATGGATGCTGATTTACAAGATAATCCTGAAGAAATACCAGAATTATATCAATTAATTACAGCTAAAAAATTAGACCTAATTTCTGGCTGGAAAAAGAAACGTTACGATAATGTAATCACCAAAAATATTCCTTCAAAGTTATTCAATGCAGCCGCTAGAAAAACGTCTGGGTTAAAATTACACGACTTTAACTGTGGGTTAAAAGCCTATAAAAATGAAGTAATTAAAACCGTAAAAGTTAGTGGTGAAATGCATAGATACATTCCTGTTTTGGCAAAAAATGCTGGTTTTCATAAAATTGAAGAAAAAGTAGTACAACATCAAGCTAGAAAATATGGCGAAACCAAATTTGGTATAGATCGTTTTATCAATGGTTTTTTAGACCTAATTACCATTTCTTTTCTATCAAAATTTGGCAAAAGACCCATGCATTTTTTCGGGCTTTGGGGTACATTTATGTTTTTATTTGGTACTACATCTGCCTTTTACATTGGTGCCTACAAACTTTATAAACTTTATAATGGCATAAAAACCATATTAGTTACAGATAATCCTTGGTTTTATATTGCATTAACATCTATGATTCTTGGAACGCTTTTATTCTTAGCTGGTTTTTTAGGAGAACTCATTATTAAAACAAAAAGTGATGAAAAACACTATACAATCAAAGAAAAACTGAATTTGTAAATGTATATTTGTAATTTAAAAAAAGTATTTAATCAACTCAATAAAATTAACTTTATCAAACTATGAATGAAATTTTAGAAAAAGCAAAACAATGGTTAACTCCTAGTTTTGATACCGAAACTCAAACTGAAATTCAAGAATTAATCAAAAATAATCCTGATGATTTAGCTGACCGATTTTATAAAGATATGGAATTTGGTACTGGTGGAATGCGAGGCACAATGGGTGCTGGAACCAACAGAATCAACAAATATACTTTAGGAAGAGCCACACAAGGATTATCCAATTATTTGATTGAAAATGTTGATAAAGAACAATTAAGTGTTGTTATTGCTTACGATTGTAGACATAATAGTAAAAAGTTCGCAAAGGTTGTGGCCGATGTTTTATCAGCAAATAATATTAAAGTTTTTCTTTTCGAAGATTTAAGACCAACTCCAGAATTGTCTTTTGCAGTTCGTCATTTAGGTTGCGATGCTGGTATTGTATTAACAGCTTCACACAATCCGCCAGAATATAATGGCTACAAAGTATATTGGGCAGATGGTGGTCAAATTGTTCCGCCAAATGATAGCGGAATTATTAACAAAGTAAATGCTTTAGATTTTTCTGAAATCAATTTTGATGCTAATGAAGAATTGATTGAAATGATTGGTGCTGATGTAGACAAAGTTTTTATTGATAACTCAGTAAAAAATGGTTCACTATCACCAAATATTGATAGAAAAAATTTAAAAATTGTTTTTACTTCTTTACACGGAACTTCAATAATGTCTGTACCAGATGCTTTAGCTGAGGCTGGTTATAGTGATGTACATATTGTTGAAGAACAAAGAAAACCAGATGGAGATTTTCCAACTGTAAAATCGCCAAACCCAGAAGAACCAGAAGCTTTAGAAATGGCAACAAATTTAGCCAATGAAACAGGTGCTGATATTGTTATTGGTACAGATCCTGATTGTGATAGATTAGGTGTTGCTGTTAGAGATTTAGAAGGGATTATGAAGTTAATGAATGGGAACCAAACTATGGTTGTGATGACCGACTTTTTATTACGTAAATGGAAAGAAGAAGGCAAATTAAATGGCAAACAATTTGTAGGTTCTACCATAGTTTCTACGGAATTAGTAAACGATGTTGCTGCTAATTATGGTGTAGACACTAAAGTGGGTTTAACTGGTTTTAAATGGATTGCTAAAATGGTAAAAGATTTCCCTGAGTTAGATTTTATTGGTGGTGGTGAAGAAAGTTTTGGGTATATGGTAGGCGATTTTGTACGTGATAAAGATGCTGTAACAGCCACTCTTTTAGCTTGCGAAGTTGCTGCATATGCAAAACAAAATGGAAGTTCTTTTTATCAAGAATTATTAAATATTTATGTAGAGAATAAATATTACAAAGAGCATTTAATTTCTATCGTTAAAAAAGGAATGGATGGCGCTGCTGAAATTCAACAAATTTTAAGTGATATGCGTAACAATCCATTAACCGAAATTGATGGAGAAAAAATAGAATCGCTTTCTGATTATGATGCATCAACAAAAAAGAATTTAATTACTGGAGAAGTTACTGAAATAGATTTACCAAAATCTAATGTATTAATTTATCAAACAGCTTCTGGTACAAGAATTGCTGCAAGACCAAGTGGAACTGAACCTAAAATTAAATTCTATTTTAGTGTTAATAGCGAATTAGATGCCATTGAAAATGCTGATAACGTTGAGGCTGAATTAGACGCAAAAATTCAACGAATTATAAAAGAGATGAAATTAAATTAATGAGTCACTTTAAGGACATTCTTAAATATGAAAGAGAATATAGAAAGTTTACGCTTTTAAATATTCTCTTTAATATTTTTTACGCCATTTTTAACGTTTTATCTGTCTTAGCTTTTATACCTGTATTAAATATTTTGTTTGGTGTAAAAAAAGCGGTTATTAAAAAGCCTATTTATGAAGGCATTACCAATTTAGGATCGTATTTAGAAGGCAGTTTTAATTATTTTATATCAAACAAAATAGAAGAAGATGGTCAGATAAATGTATTACTATTTATCTGTTTGTTATCGCTTTCTTTATTCTTTTTCAAAAACTTATTTCGGTATTTGGCATCTTATGTCATTACTTTTTTAAGAACAGGAATTGTTAAAGATTTAAGAGATAATTTATATCGTAAAATTGTAGAATTGCCAATCGCATACTTTACAGAAAAAAGAAAAGGAGACATTATTGCAAGGATGACTGCTGATGTGCAAGAAGTAGAAAACTCAATTTTAACATCAATAGAAACCTTAGTTAGAGAGCCTTTAACAGTGGTAATTTCTATTGGAATAATGCTTTTTATAAGTGTAGAATTAACATTATTTGTTTTTGTTCTTTTGCCTGTTTCTGGTTTTATTATTTCATCTATCAGTAAAAAATTAAAATCACAATCAATCAAGGCACAAAAAGAAACCGGTACATTTTTATCTTTTATAGAAGAAACTTTGGGTGGTTTAAGGGTGATAAAAGGTTTTAATTCAGAAAGAATTATTGAAAGAAAATTCAACGAATCTACAACTACATTTAGAAGGTTAATGACTAGTGTTTTTCATAGGCAAACTTTAGCATCGCCTATGAGTGAATTTTTAGGATCTGCAACCATAATTGCCATTCTTTGGTATGGAGGTACTGAGGTTTTAGAAAATACAAGCTCTTTACAAGCGGGTAAATTTATGGGGTATATTGTGTTATTTTATACTGTTCTAAATCCTATAAAACTAATAACCACAACATTTTACAACATAAAAAAGGGAGAAGCTTCTGCAGAAAGGATTATGCAAGTTTTAAATACTGAAAACAGCATAAAAGACAAACCTGAGGCTATTGTAAAACAAGATTTTATAAGCGAAATTGAGTTTAAAAATATTTCTTTTAAATACAAAAAAGAATATGTTTTAAAAGATTTTTCTTTAACAATTAAAAAAGGACAAACAGTTGCTTTGGTTGGCCAATCTGGAAGTGGAAAATCTACACTTGCCAATTTAATTACCCGTTTTTACGATGTTAATAAAGGTGATATTTTAGTAGATGGCATCAGCATAAAAGATGTTACTAAAAAATCTTTAAGAGGTTTAATGGGTATTGTTACACAAGAATCTATTTTGTTTAACGATTCTGTTGAAAATAATATTAAATTAGGTTCAGAAAATGCATCAGAAACCGAAGTTATAGAGGCTGCAGAAATTGCAAATGCTATGGAATTTATTAAGGATTTACCAGAAAAACTTAAAACTAATATTGGTGATAGTGGAAACTCTCTTTCTGGAGGTCAAAAACAACGTTTATCGATTGCGAGAGCTGTTTTAAAAAATCCACCAATTATGATTTTAGATGAGGCTACTTCTGCCTTAGACACAGAATCTGAACAATTGGTACAAGTGGCTTTAGAAAAAATGATGCAAAACAGAACTTCTTTGGTTATTGCCCACAGATTATCTACCATCCAAAAAGCAGATATAATTGTAGTAATGAAAAAAGGAAAAATTGTAGAGCAAGGAAAACACGACGATTTATTAACTAAAAAAGGTGAATACTTTAAGTTAGTTTCTATGCAAAGTTTGAGTTAAAAAATTAATCAATATCTTGATGAATTTTAAAACCAAAACGTTTAAACATCATTTTTTTTCCGATTTCAGGAATGTATTTGTAAACTAGCGTCGATAAAATTGCTTGATCCTGTCTGTGATTATTTCTATTGCTTCCATTAGGAGCAATACAGTCTTTATTTAATGCACACTCCTTCCATTGATTAATAACATTTCTTACTTTTTTATTATTATAATCTGCACATACACAAGCCCCATTTAAATTTCTTTGATTCAATATTTTTTTATTTTTAGAAACTTTAAGAAATTCTAAAGATTTATAATGAGTCCAATCAGAAATTAAACCTTTTGAAAAAGGCGAGTAAAAGCCATAAAGTTCAATTATTTTTCTTAAATTATTTAGTGGTTTAGTAATAATATTACCTGCATCCAACCAACAAACAGAACACTTAAACTCATTCAATACTTGTGCTATAATAATAGGTTTCCATGCATACTCACCCGCATTAATTTTTATATTAAAATACTTTGGATATTTGGAATAATCAAAGGTTCTTAAGTCAAGTGTTTTAAAACTTTGTAATAAAACTTTTCTTTCTGAAACCTTTAGGCCTAAATCATATACAATTACCTTCGTTTTTTTTTCATGAATAAAAACACTTTCTAAAAACTGATAAAGGCTTTTATAATGCGAACTGTCAGAAGCAGAAATAATAACAAGTTTCTGTTTTTTAGGTTTAAAAATTAATTTTAGCTCCAAGACTAAAGTCTTAATGTAAATTATTATTTTACTCAATTTTTTATTATTTGAATTTTATAATAACAAAAATAGCATCTATTAATTAATAGATGCTATTTTAAATTATTATTAATTATTAATTTAAAAAATTTACTTGATAAGAGCTAATCTGATCATTCCATGATTTCTCCCACCATGCTCTGTTCCAGACATCCAATACCATGATAAATTACTAACAATATAAGGCATATCATTTACATGTATAAGAAATTCTCTATCAGTAGTGCTACCAATATCATCTTTATAAATAAATAACGATACTCCATTGAAATTTGCACCTACCATTTTATTTACTACGAAGGAAGAAATTTTATCATTCATATTATTAGTATTTAAATAACTAAAATACCTTCTACGAGAATTTAGTGATGTATGGTATATTGTCCAATCGTCTAATAATCCTACATTGTTTATATGTTCATACATTTTTACATTTAATAAAGGAAAAGATGAAGAACCTCCACCAATCGGCCCACCATCAATGGGACCATCCTCTATAAAAGCTTCTGCTTTACTATGAAAGATATCATTATTTACTTTATAGCCAATTGAGGATTTGAATTTATCTTTATCATTATCATTTTTAAATATACGAATTGCATTGTCATTAGATAAGATTAAACTTGAATAATTTGGATTGGCTTCAAGAAAACTGTTAATTATTACTTTACTTTCTTCACCGATTGAAACAATTCCATTTGCATCTGTATAAGTATCTATTTCAATTTTTTTTCCATCTAAATATAAGACTTCGGTCTTAAGAAAAGCAGATTCACTTTCTTGTATTTCTTCAGATTGGCATGATATTAATGTTGTTAAAAATAGGCATAGGGTTATTCTTAAAAAAAACTTCATTTTTTTTATTTTAAATGTTAATAAATCACTTGAAAAAAATAGCTATTTTTGAATAGCTAACATAAATAAAAATTAATTAATATTTAATTTTTTTAACTTTATATCATAAAACTGTAGTCTAAATTTAGTTTTAAATAATAAATTTCTTAAAAAAGCATCTTTTACTTACCCAATTACTTTAATAGGCTTTAAATTGAAAGCCTATATAATTTGAACAAAAGCAATATAATTCTCTAATGAACTTACTGTATCTAATATACTTCTTTATTTTGATTGTTACTAACTAGAATTTATAATCAAAGTTTTAAAGTTTTACAGGATTAATTGCACCAAAATTTCAGATTCATATAGTTAGCAAATCAATTTGATTAAACATTTACATAAAATACCAAACTTGACAAGGCTTTACCTTGGGTAAATTTCTTTCTACTCGAAGTTTTTCCTATTGATATATTATGCCCAGTAGTCATATCGAATTTTGTACTGGACAAATTACATCTTGGAGTTCTAGTCTTTTTTATTACTTGGTTACTAATGATTTACAAAACTTTTTTTATTACAAAAAGTAATATTTCTAAGGTTTAAAATCAAAGACCAAATTACCATCTTTTTTAATTATTTGAACTCCATAATTAAATCATCAGAATTTACAATTGTACCTTCTTTTAAAATTATATTTTGAACAGTTCCATCAATATTAGCGGTGATGGTTGTTTCCATTTTCATAGCTTCAATAATAAATAAGGGCTGGTTTTTTTTGATTTTATCCCCTTTTCTTACCATAATTGTTGATAATAATCCTTGTAACGGAGCACCTATTTGTTTATCATCTGCCTTATTCGCCTTCACATTTTCAATAATATTCACTTTTATAGATTCGTCTTTTATTCTAACAGTTCTACCTTGTCCGTTTACCTTAAAGTAAATGGTAACCAAACCTTCTGAATCTGGTTTTCCTATTGAATCTAAGGTAACCAGTAAGGTTTTACCTTTATCTATTTCAACGGTAATTTCTTCTCCTATTTGCATACCATAAAAAAAGTTTTTGGTAGGCAGATTGGTTAAGTTGTCATATTTTAAATGCTTGTTGTAAGCCTCTGTAAACACTTTAGGATATAATTTATACGACAAGAAATCTGTGAAATCTATTTTTCTACTCAAATCATTTTCAAAGATTTTTTTAAATTCTGCATATTCAGTTTCAAAATCTATTGGAGACAAATGTGCGTTGGGTCTTTCTGTATACGGTTTTTGATCTTTTAAAATTATTTGCTGTAATTTCTCTGGAAAACCACCTACGGGTTGCCCTAAATCTCCTTTAAAAAGACTTACCACTGATTGTGGAAACGAAATGGTTTCTCCTCTTTCCAATACATCGTTTACGGTTAAATTATTACTCACTAAATACTGTGCCATATCTCCCACTACCTTAGAACTTGGCGTTACTTTTGTAATATTACCAAACAATGTATTCACTTCTCCATACATTTTTGTGATTTCATGAAAACGACTTTCTAAACCAAGTGCCTGTGCTTGAGGCTTTAAATTTGAGTATTGACCTCCAGGAATTTCATGTTTAAACACCTCTCCAGAGCCTGATTTTAAACCAGATTCAAAAGGATAATAATATTCTCTTACAGTTTCCCAATAATTAGAATATTCGTTTAGCGAAGTAATATCCATCGAATTTTCTCTTTCATGGTATTTTAACATTTCTACAATTGAATTAAAATTCGGTTGTGATGTTAATCCTGACAAACCACTCAAAGCAACATCAACAACATCTACCCCTGCTTCAATTGCTTTTAAATACGTTGCAGATTGTATAGACGAAGTATCATGTGTGTGTAAATGAATAGGAATATTTAATTCGGATTTTAATGCAGTTACCAATTCTGAGGCTGCATAAGGTTTTAGTAAACCTGCCATATCTTTAATGGCTAAAATGTGCGCACCAGCATTTTCTATTTCTTTTGCTAATTGTAGGTAATATTTTAAGTTGTATTTGGTATTGTTTACATCTAAAATATCACCTGTATAACAAATTGCACCTTCTGCTAAACCTTTGGTTTTTGTTCTTACATGCGCTATACATGGTGCAATTGATTGCATCCAGTTTAAGGAATCAAAAATTCTAAATAAATCTACTCCATTTTCCCAAGATTGTTCTACAAATTTGCCAATTAAATTATCTGGATACGCTGTATACCCTACTCCATTTGAACCTCTAATTAACATCTGTAATAATACATTTGGCATTTTTGCTCTGAGTAAACGTAACCTTTCCCAAGGATTTTCTTGTAAAAAACGTAAACAAACATCAAAAGTTGCACCTCCCCAAACTTCCATACTAAAAATATTAGGATGATTTTTTGCATAGCCTTCTGCCACTTTTAACATATCAAAGGTTCGCATTCTGGTAGCCAATAGACTTTGATGTGCATCTCGCATTGTGGTATCTGTAAAATGAATTTTCTTTTCATTTTTCAACCATTCTGAGAAACCTTCTGCGCCTAATTCTGTTAATAAATCTTTAGTACCTTTTGGGTAATTGGCATGAATATCAAAAGCAGGAACTTTTGGTTTTATAAATGTTTTAGAAACATCAATTTTCTTTACATCTTTATTTCCATTAATAGTAATATCACCCAAATAGGTAATTATTTTATTGGCTCTATTTCTGGGTGCTTTAAAGTTGAATAAACTAGGTGTCGATTTTATAAAATTTACCGTAATTTCACCCTTTCTAAAAGATTCGTGTTGCAGAATGTTATCTAAAAAAGGCATATTTGTTTTTACACCTCTAATTCTAAACTCGCTTAGAGCTCTTCTAATTTTTCGCGCAGCACCATCTAAAGTTCTGCCATGTGCAGTAACTTTAACCAGCATTGAATCGAAAAAAGGAGATATTTTTACCCCTTGATAAATACTACCTGCATCTAAACGAATTCCGAAGCCAGAGGCACTTCTGTACGTTGTTATTGCACCAAAATCTGGTTTAAAATCGTTTTGTGGATCTTCTGTAGTAATTCTACATTGTAATGCATAGCCATTAATTGAAATAGCTTCTTGGCTGTTAATTTTTATTTGTTGGTCTGTTAATTTGTAACCACCTGCAATAAATAATTGTGTTTTTACCAAATCTATATTAGTAACAACTTCTGTTACAGTATGTTCTACTTGTATTCTTGGATTTACTTCTATAAAATAAATAGCACCATCACTATCAACCAAAAACTCTACAGTACCTATATTGTTATAATTTACAGCTTTACAAATTTTAATAGCATAATTATACAGTGCATCTTTAGTTTCTTGTGGTAATCCATAAGAAGGTGCAAATTCAATTACTTTTTGATAACGTCTTTGCACAGAGCAATCTCTTTCAAACAAATGCACAGTATTTCCATAATTATCGGCAACAATTTGAATTTCGATGTGTTTTGGATTTTCGACAAATTTTTCTAAAAAAACAGTATCATCACCAAAAGCATTTAAGGCTTCTCTTTTACTTTCTCCATACGCTTTTTTAAGCTCACTTTCTTCACGAATTACGCGCATTCCTCGACCTCCACCACCAGAAGCCGCTTTTAGCATAACAGGATAACCAATTTCTTGCGCTTCTTCTAAAGCAATTTCTAAACTATTTAAATCGTTTTTATTGCTTTGAATAATAGGTATATTATTGTGTATTGCTACCGTTTTTGCTGTGATTTTATCTCCTAATGCTTTTAAAACAGACACTTTGGGTCCTATAAAAATGATATTATTTTCTTCACATTTTTGTGCAAAATTGGCATTTTCTGACAGAAAACCATATCCTGGATGAATGGCATCTACATTATTTTCTTTGGCTATTTTTATAATAGCATCTATATCTAAATAAGGTTTTAATGGCTGACTGTCTTCGCCAATTTGATAGGATTCATCAGATTTATACCTATGTAAAGAATACCGATCTTCGTAAGTATAAATACCTACCGTTTTTACATTTATTTCTGTACAAGCTCTAAAGATTCTTATGGCAATTTCGCCTCTATTGGCAACTAAAACTTTTTTGATTTTCATTTTTTTTGATTGATTGATGTGATGCTTTAAAGATACAATACATCAATCTAAAAATGAAAATAAATGAACAATTTTAATAAATTACCGATAATTTATTACAAAAAATAAGCGGTTGGGTAAATTTACCTTAAAGAAATTAAATTAAGTTGAATAAAATTCAATAAAATTAAGCATCAGGCTTGTTTCAACCCTAAAGATTTCCCTTTTTCAAGCATAAAGTCATAAGAAGCTTGGTGTTCGTTAGGTATTTTACCATCTAAAATTGCTTCTTTAATGGCTTCTTTAATTTGACCAATTTCTCTACAAGGTTTTAAATTAAAAGCTTCCATAATTTCTTCGCCAGTAACAGGTGGCTGAAAATTACGAACACGATCTCGTTCTTCTACTTCTTTTATTTTTTTTCTAACTAAATCGAAATTTTGATGATAACGTTTAAATTTTCTTGGATTTTTAGTGGTAATATCTGCCTCGCACAATGTCATTAATGCATTAATATCATCACCAGCATCAAAAACCAAACGTCTTACAGCAGAATCATTTACATCCGAAGCTAACACAATAGGTCTAGAACTTAATAACACCATTTTTTGCACAAATTTCATCTTGTTATTCAATGGCATTTTTAATCTTTTAAAGATTTTATACACCATTTTAGAACCCACAAATTCGTGCGAATGGAAAGTCCACCCTACTTTTTTAGAAAATCTTTTTGTAGGTGCTTTTCCAATATCGTGCAATAATGCAGCCCATCTTAACCAAACATCGTCTGTATGTTTTGCAATATTATCTACAACTTCGAAAGTATGGTAAAAATTATCTTTATGCTTCTGCCCTTCTACTTCTTCTACTCCTTTTAAAGCTATCAATTCTGGTAAAATTTGCGGCAATAATTTTGTTTTTTCTAACAATAAAAATCCGATAGAAGGTTTTGGCGATGATAAGATTTTGTTCAATTCATCTACAATTCTTTCTCTTGTAATAATTTTAAGTCTATCCGAATTTTTCCCAATAGCAGAAAGCGATGCTTCTTCTATTTTAAAATTTAATTGTGTTGCAAAACGGATGGCACGCATCATACGTAAAGGATCATCAGAATAGGTAATATCAGGATCTAAAGGTGTTTTAATTACCTTATTTTGTAAATCTTCTATTCCGTTAAAAGGATCTAAAAGTTCGCCAAAATTATCTTCATTTAAACTTAAAGCTAATGCATTTATGGTAAAATCTCTTCTATTTTGATCGTCTTTTAAAGTCCCTGCTGTAACTTCAGGATTTCTACTTTCTTCTGTGTACGATTCTTTTCTTGCACCAACAAACTCAATTTCTACATCTTTAAAACGCAACATTGCTGTGCCATAGGTTTTAAAAACCTGAACTTTGGGTTTATTGGGTAATAATTTAGACACTTGTAATGCCAAATCGATTCCACTACCTACAGCAACTACATCTATATCTTTTGCTGTACCTCTTTTCAGAAAAAAATCGCGCACAAAACCGCCAATCACGTAAGAATCTACATTGATTTCTTTTGATGCTTTAGAAATTACGCTAAATATTTCTGATGAAATTGCTTCTTTGAAGAATTGCTTTGACATAAATTTTTACTCTCTAAAAAACCTAAATACTAACATTAAAAATATAATTAAAAGTTTTGTTTTGTTGCAAATCTACTATATAATCAACGCCTTTCAAAATTGGTTTTATATAATACATTATTTAAACGAATATTTCAAATCTAAACCATTGAAACTTTAAAATAATCTGTCAATTTTTCCCATTGAACTCTGTTTTTATCTAAATCTACATTTTCCTTTTTTAAAGAAATACGTTGAGTACCAATAATTGGTATTGGTCCTTTTACTTTATTACTAGATTGATGAGATGTTGTATTATTTAACAAAGACATCATTTTAAACCACAAATCGTCAGCCTTTGGAGCTAATTCTAAAAATAATTTCGAATTATTAAACCTTTTGTCTAATGAATTTTTAGGATACAAAACACCGGCAGAACCTATTGGTAGGATATGATTATCATCTATAGAAACAAAATTAGTATATGTCCATTCTTTATAGGGCATCAGTTCGCCATTTTCGGAATACTTAATATATCTTGTCACGTTTGCTATTATTTTTTTGGGATGTTTTAAATGTTCTTCATAAATTTTTTTTAACATTTTACTATTATAAATAACATCATCATCACAGGTTACAATTGTTTTATTTGGGTATCTATTCATTGAATAAATCAACTTTCTATGTGAACATGTTAAATCTTCATATCTAATACAAAAAAAATCTCCTTCCAAATTTTTAAGTGATTTAGGTATTGAATCTTTCAAGGACTCATTTAACCATAAAATTATTTTTTCTGGTTTTGACTCTTGTAATAAAATACTTTTTACAGTAATGTGTAATGTTTTTAATCTTGAAGGGATAGATGTTAATGAAACAATAACTGGTATAATATTATTATAATCTTTTTCTATTGTTTTTTTTGAAATCACAAAAAGTCTTAATGTATGATAGATTGAAAATGGAAGTTCTTTTAATTTCATAAAATTTATTCAAATAACTCAGTAATCTGCTAAATTAAAACAAAATGATTTATTTTTACCAAATACAAAATTAATATTATTTCAATTGAATTTAAAAGCTATTTAATGAGCTTGTGTAAAAATAACATTACCGCTAACAGCAGTTTTTCTTGGTGGGGTGCTTGGCTGAATAAAAACAAAGAAAAAATAGTAATCTCACCAAAGCAATGGTATGTTTCAAAAAAAACAAATATTATTTGCGATGATTGGATAAAACTTTAAAATTACGACAATGAACATAGGTGTTGTTATAACTACATACAACCATCCAGCTTGGTTAGAAAAAATATTTTGGGGATATTTAGCTCAAAAAGATTCTGATTTTACTTTGATTATAGCTGATGATGGCTCTAAAGTGGAGACAAAGAATTTGATTGAAAAATACGCTACTCAATTAAAAATTGAACATGTTTGGCACGAAGATTTAGGATTTAGAAAAACCAAAATTCTTAACGATGCTATTAAACAAACTAAATGTGATTATTTAATTTTTACTGATCATGATTGCTTACCTCGTGAAGATTTTATTGAAACCCATAGAAAATACGCTAAGAAAAATGTTTTTTTATCAGCGGGTTATTATAAACTAACTATGCCTGTTAGTTTAAAAATTAAGCAAGAAGATATCAACAATCAAAATGCGTTTAATTACGAATGGCTTGTAAAACATGGACAAACAAAATCATTCAAATCAATTAAACTTAGAGCAAAAGGTTTTTGGGCCAAATTTATGGACACGATTACACCTACAAAAGCCACTTGGAATGGAGCGAATAGCTCAACCTTTAAACAACATATTGTAGATGTTAATGGGTTTAACGAAGATATGGCTTATGGTGGTTTAGATCGTGAAATGGGTGAAAGAATGATGAACAACGGAATAACTGGAAAACAAATTCGTCATCAAGCAATTTGTGTACACTTAGATCATAAACGAGGTTATGATGGTAAAGAAACTTGGGAAAAAAATAGAAAAATTCGCCAAAGAGTTAAAAGAGAAAATATCAAGTGGGCTGAAAACGGAATTATCAAAAAATAAAAAAGTCTTAATTTTTTAATCCCTGCAAACAACAATACAATTTAGTATACGCCATAAGTGTTTTAAAACAAAAACAAACTTTACATTAATAGAAATGATAAAAATTTTAGTAAGAGCTACTAAAAGTTAATTTTCTTTAATCCCTTGGTTTAGCAACCACAATTTTACATATCTCGTTCTTACAGAATAGGCAAGTGTTTTTGCCAAAATAATACCTGCAAAACCGTCTAAAAAACCAAGTCTAATAAAATAGTGAATAAAAAACCTAGCTGGTGGTTTTACAAGAATATGATATAAACCAGCTCTTTTACCTTGTTTGTGTAAATCAATCGATTTTAAAAAAGCATAATGATTAATTTTATCGATAAAATGATTATAGTTTCTATAGCCAAAATGGTCTATTTTATTATTAAAAAAACCTAATTCTCCATTCGCTTTTATCGTTTCATGAACAATACCACGATACCTGCAATGCGCTTTTAAAAACAAACGCACTACTTTATCTCTTTGCCAACCAGAATACTTAATTTTTTTTCCAGCAAAATAAAAGCTTCTTCTAACATAAAAACCAACTTTACCTTTGGGTTTTTGCACCGCTTTTAAAATTTCTTTTTCTACTTCTGGAGTAACTCTTTCATCAGCATCTAAAATATAAATCCAAGGATGTTTTGCTTGGTCTATAGCAAAGTTTTTTTGAGAAGAAAAATCATCAAACTTTCGTTTGATGATTTTTACATTATGTTTTTCAGCTAAAACTACGGTTTTATCTGTACTATATGAATCTATTACAATAATTTCATCTGCAAAATTTACAGATTTTATAGCTGCTTCTATATGAATTTCTTCATTTAAAGTAGGAATAATAGCAGTAATCTTAGTCATAGAATTTTAATCTTTAAACAGCAACATCATACTCTCGTAGCGCATCATTTAAAGAGGTTTTTTTGTTGGTACTTTCTTTTCTTTTTCCAATTATTAATGCACATGGTACATTGTATTCTCCTGCAGCAAATTTTTTGGTGTAGCTACCAGGAATTACAACAGATCTTGCTGGTACAACTCCTTTTGTTTCCACAGGTTCATCACCAGTAACATCTATAATTTTAGTACTCATTGTTAGCACTACATTAGCCCCTAAAACCGCTTCTTTTTCTACTCTAACACCTTCTACAACAATACATCTAGAACCAATAAAAGCGCCATCTTCTATAATTACAGGTGCAGCTTGTAATGGTTCTAAAACACCACCAATACCAACACCACCAGATAAATGTACATTTTTACCAATTTGCGCACAAGACCCCACTGTAGCCCAAGTATCAACCATTGTACCTTCGTCTACATGCGCACCAATATTTACGTAACTAGGCATTAAAATTGTACCTGGAGAAATGTACGCTCCATGTCTTGCCACTGCATTTGGCACCACTCTAATGCCTCTTTCTGCAAAGTTTTTCTTTAAAGGTATTTTATCATGATATTCAAAAATACCAGCTTCTAAGGTTTCCATTTTTTGAATTGGGAAATACAAAACCACAGCTTTTTTTACCCATTCGTTTACTTGCCAACCACCTTCTACTGGTTCTGCAACCCTTAATTCTCCTTTATCTAATAAATCAACAACTTTTCTTATGGTATTAATCGTGTTATCTTCTTGTAACAATTCACGATTTTCCCAAGCAGATTCTATAATTTTTCTAATATTTTCCATCTTAATAAATTAATTTTTGCAAATATAATTTGATTGCTAAAAACCAAAGCGAATATACGTTTTTTAAACAGATTACCCATCCTTGTGTAAAATCTAAAAAAGTTTTTTTTAATCTTAAACTAAAACAAAACTTAGCCTTACCATATTAAAAATTAACTCTATTTTTGCAAAAAAAGTATATAATTTGGGAAGAATTTTAGCCATAGATTTTGGAAAAGTTAGAACTGGCATAGCAATTACAGACGAATTAAAAATTATAGCTTCTGGTTTAACAACTGTGCCTACAAAAGAACTCATTCCATTTTTAAAAGAATATATTTCTAAAGAAAATGTAGAACTCTTTTTAATAGGAAAACCAAAACAAATGAATAATACTGATAGTGAAAGTGAAACCTTAATTGTTCCTTTTTTAGAAAAACTATCTAAAGAAATTCCGAATATTCCTACCCAAAGAGTTGATGAACGTTTTACATCTAAAATGGCTTTTCAAACCATGATAGATGGCGGATTAAAAAAGAGTAAACGTAGAAACAAAGCGCTTGTTGACGAAATAAGTGCAACTATTATTTTACAATCTTATCTGTACAATCAATAAAGATTAATTTTAAATTATGAATTCAAAATTTGGGAGTTCGGATTTTGAAATTGTACTTTTGTAACCGATAAACAAACAAAAATGATTTTACCAATTGTAGCTTACGGAGATCCTGTTTTACGCAAACAGTGTGTAGAAATTGATGCAGATTATCCAAACTTGGCAAGCTTAATTGCCAATATGAAAGAAACCATGTACAATGCTTCTGGCGTTGGTTTAGCAGCTCCACAAATTGGTAAAGCTATTCGTTTGTTTGTTATTGACGCATCACCTTTTGCAGAAGATGAAGATTTAGATGAAAGCGATAGAATAACCTTAAAAACATTTAACAGAGTTTTTATAAATGCACAAATTATTAAAGAAGAGGGTGATGAATGGGCTTTTAATGAAGGTTGTTTAAGTATTCCTGATGTTCGTCAAGATGTATATCGTCAACCAAAAATAACAATAGAATATCAAGATGAAGATTTTAATACGCATACCGAAGTTTTAGAAGGTTTAGCTGCAAGAGTTTTTCAACACGAATATGATCATATAGAAGGTATTTTATTTACAGACAAATTATCATCACTTAAAAAAAGATTAATCAAAAAGAAATTAGAAAATATTTCTAAAGGCAAAGTTAGAGCAGATTATAGAATGCGTTTCCCTAATTTAAAAAAGAAAAAATAATTAATTTATTTAGAATATTTTTGTGTCATTTGAACCTTGTGTGGAGAAATCTAATTTTAGTATCAATTAGATTTTTCGTCTTCGCTTAGTTTCGCTTAAAATGACATGAAAATTTAAATAACTTTTATAAAAAATATACAAATGGAATTTAGTAAAATTATATCGGTTTCTGGAAAACCAGGATTGTTTCAAGTAGTATCTCAATCTAAAAATGCAATTATTGTTGAATCTTTAGTCGATAAAAAAAGGATAGCTGTAAACTCTACTCAAAATGTTAGTTTACTAGAAAACATTGCCATCTACACGTATGAAGAAGACATGCCTTTATTAGAGGTATTTAAAGCAATGTCTGAAAAAACAAATGGTGCAAAAGCAATCTCTCACAAAGAAAGTGGTGAAAAATTAGCTTCATTTTTTGCAGAAGTTTTACCAAATTATGATGATGAAAGAGTGTACACCTCTAATATTAAAAAAGTAATTCAGTGGTTTAATTTATTAATAGAAACTGGTTTTGATTTTTCTAATACGGAATCAATTGCTGAAGAAAATATTGAGGAATAGAGTCAGTAGTCAGTAGTCAGTAGTCAGTAGTCAGTAGTCAGTAGTTAAAACTAAAAAATGAACTCAAGGAAAAAACAATTAGCTGCATTTAATCGTTTATTGGATATTATGGACGATTTGCGCGAAAAATGTCCTTGGGATAAAAAGCAAACCTTAGAGAGTTTACGGCATTTAACGATTGAAGAAACCTACGAATTAGCAGACGCTATTTTAGATAACGACTTGCCTGAAATTAAAAAAGAACTGGGTGATGTGTTGTTACACATTGTTTTTTATGCAAAAATTGGAAGTGAAAAAAACGCTTTTGACATTGCTGATGTTGCCAATAGTATTTGTGATAAATTAATTGATAGACATCCTCATATTTATGGTGATGTTAAGGTTGATAATGAAAACGATGTAAAACGCAATTGGGAACAACTAAAACTAAAAGAAGGCAAAACATCGGTTTTAGAAGGTGTTCCTAAAAGCTTGCCTGCTGTAGTTAAAGCTAGTAGAATTCAAGAAAAAGTTGCAGGTGTTGGTTTTGATTGGGAAAAACCCGAACAAGTTTGGGAAAAAGTACAAGAAGAGCTTACCGAATTAAATGATGAAATTAAAGCTAAACATCAAGAAAACATTGAAAAAGAATTTGGAGACGTGTTGTTTTCTATGATAAATTATGCGCGTTTTATTGGCGTAAATCCTGAAAATGCTTTAGAAAAAACGAACAAAAAGTTTATCAATCGTTTTCAATTTTTAGAAAAAGCCGCTAAAAAAGAAGGCAAACAATTGTCTGATATGTCACTAGATGAAATGGATGTTTATTGGAATGAGAGCAAAAAGTACTTTTCATAATAAAACGTTAAAGGTTTATATCTAAGTTTTAAATTTTATAAATTCTACTATCTTTAGACAAGAAATTATAAATCAACCTAATATGAAAAGGCAATGGCTAGTATCTTTACTTATAATTGCGATTTCTTTAACTGCCTCCTCTTGTATTTCAACAACACAAAAAGAAGATAGTTCTAAAAAACACTACAATCCAGAAGACTATAAAAATGTAAAAAATGCTATTTTAGATTATGTTGACGCTTTATATTTGGTAGATTCTACAAAAATTATCAAAAGTGTAGATACCACACTTAGAAAAGTAGGTTATTGGTACAATCCTGATAAAAAACAATACGTAAACAACCTAGAAATGACACACCAACAATTGGTTCGTTTAGCCGCGCGTTGGAATTCAGATTATGACCAAGTTGATGAAACCTCACCAAAAGAAATTGAAATTTTTGATGTAAATTCTAAAACTGCATCCGCAAAATTAACAGCTGAATGGGGTATAGATTTATTTCATTTGGCAAAAGTTGATCATCAATGGAAAATTGTAAATGTGATTTGGCAAAGTCAACCAAAGAGCGAATAAGGGCAGCAACAATTCATTAAATTATTATGAAAAAAAATATCGCATTTCTTGTTTTTGTATTTATCATTACTAGCTCCTTTTCACAAAAGAAAGCAAAAGATATGGTAGATTTATCACTAATAAAACCTAATAAAATTGACTTGTTTGATTATCGTATTTTTGAACTTAAAAAAGAAAATGCACGAACATATGAAAGAATAATAGTTAAAGAAAAAGCCAAATCTAAAATGCCAATTTTCGATCCAAAAGGAAACTTTTCTCTTAAAGTTGTAAAAGTGGATACTACAAAAACTCATAGCTTACGCATCCAAATAATAGAATAACTATTTCGTTTCTAAACCGTACTCACCAGACAAAGAACGGATTGCTCTTGCATCTGGATAAAGTTTAGAAATCAGCAACACATAATCCATCAATAAACTATTTTGAGAATATTTAAAAAAGCGTTCTTGAGCTCTTTTAGAACGTTGGTAATTGGCTAAAAAACGGTTTTTCCAATCGGTTTCGTAATTTTTTAATAGCTCTAAATTATCATTTATCAAAGCCAAATCAATGGCTTTACTAGCCATTATTGCTGCTTCAAAAATAAATTTATATCCTTCGCCTACAATTGGATTTACTTGAGAAACAGAATCTCCCACACAAATTAAATTATTTACAATAAATTGATCTAAAACTGGTGTTATAGGAATACTACCTCCTTCTACTTTATCATTGTCTTTTAAAACTAGTTTTTTAATATTTGGTAAGTCTAAAATTTTATGTAACCTGTTTTTTAAATCTTTTACAATTTTGTTATCAAAAGTACCAAAACCAATAATAGCTCTTTGGTTTTTTAAAGGAAAAATCCAGCCATAACCTCCTTGATAAACTTTACCAATTAAAAGGTGCATTTCACTTGATTTTCCTAGATACTTTACATTGTATTCAACACCTGTAGCTAGCGCTGTCTTTTTTGAAATAAGCCCTACTTTTTTGCTTAACACCCCGTTTGTACCAGACGCATCAATAAATATTTTACCAATATATTTTACTTTATTTTGATCTATAACAGCAGTAAAATTTCCGAAACTATCTGTTTCAATAGTTTTTATATTTATGCCAGTTTTTACAGTAACGTAATTCGTGTCGATAGCTTGTAAAAGCTCTGCGTGTACCTGTTTTTTATCAAGAATATATAAATTGGTTTTTATTTTTCTTTTTACTCTTTTAGATACCAAAGCAACAGAATTTATATGCTGAGCTACAACGCTTTTTGTTAAACCAAACTTATCTAAATCTATAAAACTCCCAAGAGTGTTAAAAGAAAACTCTAGCAAACTTTTTTTTCTATCTAAGAGTAATACATTATGTTTTAACCTGCCTAATTCTCTAGCCAACATCATTCCTGCTGTTCCTCCACCAACAACTACAACATCAAATTTTTTCATTTTATTGCAATGATTTTTTATTATTTGTGGTACATCAACACTACAAACAACTTACAATTTTATCAATTAATTCGGCTGGTCTGTAGGGTTTAAATATCACTTCATCAAATCCTATTTTAATATACTGGTTTCTGTACTCTACAGTTGCGTTTCCTGTTAAAGCTAAAAAAGGAGTTGTAGTATTTTTAACAAAATTAGATTTCTTTTCAATTAATTCTTCTCCCGTTAATTCTGGCATGTGAATGTCTAAAATAACAATATCAAAATGATCATTATTCAATGCATTTAATGCACTTAACCCATCTTTTACAAAAGTTAAAATGGCATTTTCTTTTTCTAAAAAGTAGCCCGTAATTTTTTGATTTAACAAATCGTCATCTGCCAATAAAATACGCTTACCTTTTAGCGTTTTTATTGGTAAAACAGTTTTTTCTGGTGTTTTATTTATTTTGGTTTGTATTACTTTTTGAAATGGAATATCTACCGAAAATTTGGTGCCTTTATGCAAGGTACTATGCACAGAAATAGAGCCATTCATGGCACTTACCAATCTCTTTACAATAGATAGTCCTAAACCTGCACCACCATGAATTCGATTGTCATTTAACTCTGTTTGGCCATATTCTTCAAATATTTTTACGGTTTGTTCATCTGTCATTCCTCTACCTGTATCGCTAATATTTATTCTAATTTCGGTAGTAGTTTCGTTTTCTGATAGCATTTCTGAGTGCACAGTTACCTTGCCTTTTTGGGTAAATTTTAATGCATTACTCATTAAGTTAGTAATAACTTGGGTAAGCCTTACTTCGTCTCCTAAAAGTAGTTTGGGTATTTTATTGGATGTAGAAAGCTCTAAATCAACCAAATTATTTTTATTTTGAATTTTATAATTCAAAAATGTTCCTTTTAAAATTTCATTGATATTTATTTCTTCGGCTACTAACTCTAACTTACCTGCTTCTATTCTTGATAAATCTAAAATATCATCAACAATAACCTTTAAATTTTTTCCTGCTAGTGTTAAATAATTCACGTATTCTCTCACCTTATCATTTAAATCTTCTTTAGAAACCAAATCTGTATATCCTAAAATGGTATTTAAAGGGTTTCGAACTTCGTGACTCATCATTGCTAAAAATCTCGATTTTTCTTTGTTTGCCTTATCAGAGGCTTTTCTTAAAACATCTAATTGCTTATTTTTTTCTGCAATTTCTTTTTTTAGAAAAAATAAATCATTTCTATTTTGATTGAGTTTTGTTATGGTTTTATAAATGTGGGTTCTATTGTGAATTAAAATTGTAATTGCTTCTTGATTGCGATACAACTCCATATCTACATTATACTCTTCGTTGTTAGAGGAGATAATCATCCCCTCAATCAAATAGTTTTCTTTATAAGGTAATGCCTCTAGAGTACCAAAAAGATATGGACAACTATTAAAGATGCTGGTATTTACTACAAACTCTTTTACTGCAAATTTACCTGCAACGATTTTGTTTATGATTCCTTCTGTATTGACAAGGAGTTCTATAAAAACATTCTCTATTTTTGGAGATATCACAAGTTTTAATTTAAGGATTGTTTTGCTAAAATAATAAAAGCATCTTCTACATTTTCGTTTTCTTTAGCACTTGTAATAAGATCGATAGGTATAGAAATTTTTTCTTTTAAATCTTGTAATTCTGTGTGTGATAATAAATCTTTTTTATTACCAACAATGGTAATATCTTTTAAACCAGATAAATCTTTGACAATTTTTAACTGTTGCTCTAGGTTTACGTAGGTATCTTCTCTAGTTACATCAAAAACATACATTGCTGCACTGGCTCCTAGAAAATAGGCTTTGGGTACTTTTTCGTCTGCATTTGTACCTGCTACATCCCAAATTAATAATTTAATTTTTTCGGAATTGAGGTCTATTATTTTGGTACTAACTCTAACTCCTATTGTACTAATGTAATCTTCTGAAAACTCATTTAACACAAACCTTCTAATAAGCGAAGTTTTTCCAACACCAAAATTACCTACTAGTAAAACTTTTTTCGCTATCATAAAATATAATTAACGCAACTATTCTTTTTTTACAAAGGTATTAAAGATTAACGTATTTAATCGTTCTTCATCTTCCAAAAAACTTCTATCTTTTAATACTTTTTCTGCAATATTATTGGTGTAGTCATACAATTGTTCTTTAAAATTGATGTTGATAATTCCAGATGTTGCTGTTGCTATGTAAATGGTTTTAAAATTTAAAATGGATAGCTGAAAGTTTTCAAACTTAATATCTTCTAAATTTTGATTTTCTTTAGAAAACGCATCTTCTGCAAAAGATTTAATGGCTGTTAACATACCAGATACCATATCTTTATCTGCAATATTACCTCTAGAAAAACTACCTTTTAGCAATCCTGAATCTTTTTCAATTACAAAAATTTCTTCAATAACTGGTTCAAAAACTTCTTGTAGCACATCATCTGCATCTGTTCTTTTACCTTTAAAAAGACGTTTAATAATCTGAGAAATAGAAAATTTCTCATTTATGGTTTGGTTAATAGATTCTGTAAGTTTTGTTATTTCTGCAACAATAAATTTTTTAATCAATCTACCTATAATGGGATAAAGCGCTTCTACAACCTCATCTTGAGCGTCTCTAATTTGAACTTTAATGGTTTTTGTTATAGTATCACCAAAATATTCTGGAAAATTAGTTTTTAAATCTTCAATTTTCTCGTCAATTAAAGGCGAAACTTCATCCTTAAACTTTTCATACTTAAGAATTTCTTGTTTTAAAAGGCTCAGATTTTTTCTATCGTCTTTTAACAAAAGTTCTTTAAGCAACTCAAATCGATTGTCTATATTATGATCTACAGTCGAGTTTTCCATTTATTCCTGCAACATCAGGGCTATTTTTTCTAAAGCTTTACCAAGTTTTCTTCTGTCTGCTTTTTCATCGTCTAAATCTGCCAAACGCTTGTCTAAATCATCATTTAAATCTTGAAATTTATGATCTACCAAACTTTCTAAATCAGCTAATTTATTTTCTAAATTGGTTACGGCTTCAGATAAATTTTTATTTGTGCTATTTTTTAGCGCCTCTATTTTGTTATAAACATCTGCAAATTCAGAGTCGTATTGTTGGATGTTTTCTCCAAAAATTAAGTCTCTTACTGCAGCAATTCTGCTATCTACTGGCTGATTAGCAGTTGTTTCTTTGTTTGTTTCTGGATTATTTGCCATGAGTGTTGTTAATCGGGGTTATATTTTGTTAGAATTATTCTTTTCAATATTATAAAGTGCGCTAAACTGTAGCATTACAGACAAATATACACTAAAAAACAAATTATTAAAATCTACAAGGTAAGTTTAAGACCATCATATGCTAAAAAAACATTTTCTGGAAGTTTTTTTGATGTTTCTGCATGAAAACCCAATTTATGACTGATATGCGTAAAATAAGCTTTTTTAGGTTTAATTTCATCTACAAAATTTAAAGCATCTTGTAAATTAAAATGGGTAGGATGTTCTTTAATTCGTAAAGCATCTACCACCAAAACATCTAAGTTTTTTAACTTCTTTTTTTCTGAATCTTCAATATATTTAATATCAGTTATATAGGCAAAATCTTCAAAACGATAAGCAGTAATAGGCAATTTACCATGAAAAACTTCAATAGGAATTACCTCTAAACCTGAAACTTCAAAAGAGTCTTTATAAATAATGTGAGGTTGTAATGTAGGTGATCCTGGATACTTATATGCCGGATCAAAAATATATTCAAATCTTTTTTCTAAACTTTTTAAAGTTATTGCATTCAAAAAAATAGGCATTTCTCCTATTTTATAGCAAAATGCTCTTAAATCGTCTAATCCACCAATATGATCTGCATGATGATGTGTAAAAAACACTCCATTTAAAGATTGCACATTTTCTTTAAGCATTTGTTGCCTAAAATCTAAACCACAATCTACAGTATACGCAACATCATCCCAAGAAATTAAAATCGAAGAACGCAAACGTTTATCTTTAGAGTCTGTTGATAAACAAACAGGATCGTTACTTGCAATCATTGGAATTCCCTGTGATGTGCCTGTACCTAAAAAAGTAACCTTTAACAGTTTTTTATCTTTTTTCATACCAACAAAAATAACATAAAAATTGACTGATAGCTTAGTTATTTAGTACATTTGTTTAACACCTAAAAAATCTAATATGGCCATTTCTTTAAAAGGAGATCAAGAAATTAGTAGTGTACCTACTACAAAAAACAAAGCACTTAGAATAAACTTAAATAAAGATATCTACGGTACTTTTGCCGAAATTGGAGCAGGACAAGAAACTGCTCGTAATTTTTTTAGATCTGGAGCTGCTTCTGGAACTATTGCAAAAGCTATGAGTGCCTATGATAAAGACTTCTCTGATGCAATTTATGGTATTGAAGATGACAGACGATATGTTACACAGCCTCGTTTAAAGAAAATGTTAGGGCACGAAATTGATTTGATGGAAGATCGATTAAGCCGACACAAACACCCTGATAAACTATTTTTTAGTTACGCAAATACGGTAACAACTATTGATTTTGCCAGAAAGTTTAAAGGCCATGGTTGGGTGGGGATTCGTTTTCAATTAGATCCTTTAGAAGATTATAATGAAATTGTTTTACACCTTCGTTTTAAAGAAACTGATGCTCGCTTGCAACAAGAAACCCTAGGCATATTGGGTGTAAATTTAATTTATGGGGCATTTTATCTTAATGACAATCCTAAAGAATTGGTAAAATCTTTTTACCATAACTTAGGCAATCATCAATTAGAAATTGATATGATTAATTTCTCAGGACCTCGTTTTATGTATGTTGATAATCGTTTGATGAGCTTACAACTACTAAAAAATGGAATGACCAATGCTGTAATGTTTGGGCCTGATGGAAATAATTTATTGCCTGCTCAAGTACTTTATAAAAAAAACATTTTAGCCTTAAGAGGCAGTTTTAGACCGGTTACTAAGGTAAACATGGATATGTTTGAACAATCTAAAAAAATGTTTTTACAAGAAAATAAAGTAGATGAAAGTAAAACACAAATTATTTTTGAAATTACGTTAAGCAACTTATCTGCTGAAGGTAAAATTAATGAAAGAGACTTCTTAGACAGGGCAGAATTATTATGTTCTTTAGGACAAAATGTAATGATTACCAGCTTTCAGCAATATTTTAAGTTGGTAGAATACTTTAGTGAATTTACCAGAGAAAGAATGGCGCTAGCAATGGGAGTGTATAATTTAATTCAAATTTTTGATGAAAAATATTATCGCGATTTAAGTGGTGGTATTTTAGAAGCTTTCGGAAAACTATTTTATAGAGATTTAAAAGTTTACATGTATCCTTATCACGACCAAGAATCTGGTGAATATATTGACAGTAAAAACCTAAAAGTACATCCGAGAATGAAAGAATTGTATAAATTCTTTAAAAACAATGGTAAATTATTAGACATTACTGACTTTGATAAAGGAATTTTAGATATATTTTCTAGAACAGTACTTAAAATGATTCGTCTTGGCGAAGAAGGTTGGGAAGAAATGTTGCCAGAAGGTATTGCAGAAACAATAAAACAAAAACGCTTGTTTGGCTACTCTAGATCTAGAGGAAACTAGATATTTTCCTACAATAATTTACCCAAATAATTAATGAGTTGTTTAAACCTTTTTAATTTTTTACTGTCTAACAAACAAATTTGTTTTTTTTGACAGACGAAATTACATTAGTAACACAACTTCAAGATCCGAAAACCAGAGAAAAAGCTTTTAGCGTATTGATTACTCAGTACAAAGAGCGTTTGTATTGGCATATTCGTAAAATTGTAATTGTACATGATGATGCTGATGATGTTTTACAAAATACGTTTACAAAAATTTTTAAGAATATAGAAAAGTTTAACCAACAAAGTAAATTATACTCTTGGATGTATAGAATAGCTACAAACGAGTCCATTTCTTTCATCAATAAAAGAGCAAAAGAACGTAATTTAGACATTTCTGATTACCACCAACAACTAGCAAGTACCTTAGAAAGTGATGTGTTTTTTTCTGGTGATGAAATTCAAATTATCTTACAAAAAGCAATTGCTACATTACCAGAAAAACAACAGTTGGTTTTTAATATGAAATATTTTGACGAACTAAAATACAATGAAATCTCTGAAATTTTACAAACATCGGTTGGCGCTTTAAAAGCTTCTTATTTTCATGCTGTTAAAAAAATTGAAAATTATATAAAAACACAAACACATTAAACCTTTTTGTTTTTTAAGGGTCTAATTAACAATGGAAAACGAAATAAAACATAGCGAAGATTTTATAAAAAAAAATGTAGGTAAAACCTCTTTTTTTGATGTCCCTTCTGATTATTTTAACACTGTAGATTTTGAAATTTCAGCTAAAATAACCGAAGAAAAATGGAATAAAACAACTGCTTTTAAAGTACCTGATGATTACTTTAAGAACTTAGAAGATAAGCTTATCACAAATATTAACTTAAACAAAAAAGCAACTAAAGTTATTTCTTTTAAAGAACGTTTACTTAAAATAATACCTTATGCAGCAGCAGCCTCTATTGCATTATTTATCAGCTTAAATACTTTTGTTTTTAACGCAAATAAAGAGTTAAGTTTTGAAACCATTTCAGACTCTGAAATAGAGTATTGGCTAAACGAAAATACGGTAAGCACAAGTGAAATTATAACAATTTTAGAAGATGAAATTTTAGATGAAACTGAATTTTCTTTTGCTAATATTAACGATGAAAGTATTGAAGATTACATTAATTCGATAGATAATACTACACTATTAAATGAATTAAATTAAAATTATAGATTATGAAAAAAATAATTTTTAGCTGTATTATCCTATTTTTTACACTTTCTGTACAATCGCAAAGAGGTAAAGAAAGCTGGGAGAAAATTAAAGCTTTAAAAATTGCGTATTTAACAGAGCAGTTAAACTTAACTAGTGCCGAAGCTGAAAAATTTTGGCCTGTTTATAATGCTTACAACGATGAACAAAATTCCATTAGAGGCAACTATAAATCTACGCTTAGAAAAACCATAAAAAAAGGAGCCATAGACAGTATCTCAGAAAACGCTGCAAAAAGCTTAATAAATTTAAAGCTACAAACCGATAAGGAATTATATTCATCGCAGAAAAAATTTATTGCAAAAGTTGCTAATACAATTCCCTACAAAAAAATTATAAAATTACAAATCGCAGAAATGGAGTTTGGAAGAAAATTAATGAGGAAATACAAACGCAAGGGGCCAAATCCTAAAGATTAAATAAAAAAAAGGAAGCTGTAACGCTTCCTTTTTTCATTTTATAAGACTCATGCACGAGTACAACTCTGGTTTGTTGGCGGTAAATTGTTTTAACCAAATTACCAACTCATCAATTTCATAAGGTAACAATCTATTCATTGCTTTTTCTAACTCTTTACAAAACAACTCAGAATTGAAACTCACTTTTTGTAACACGGTTTTCGTGTATTCAAACATTGCTCTAGCCATTTTACTTAAAGATTTGTGTTAAACAAAACGTATGATTATAATTTTTATTGTGTCTAAATTACAAAAAAAACCAACATTACATAATAATGTTGGTTATAAATTTTTGTTTATAATTTGTTAAAATTATAAACTATTTACTTTTTCTACTAAAGCTTTTGCCTCTGTTTCTAATTCGTTTTGTATTGCGTTATAATGTGCTTTTTTATTTTCGATGTTTTTTGCATTTACTTTTGCAATTAAACTGTCGAAAGTTTCAATAGCTTCATCTACAATAGCTTCGCCTTTCTTAGGTTCGTTTTTTAAGATTGAAACATCTAAAGTATACTCAATAACATCACCTAAAACGTAATTGATATCCTTTTTTAAATTCTTTATACTTGCCATAAATCGTATCTTTTATAAGTTGCAAATTTAGTTTTTTTTATTTAGACCAACCGTAAAAGCTCTTTTATATTTGTTAACGTGTAGTAGTCTTTTTTAGAAAAATCCTCTATAGCAACCTCTTCATGTGCCCAGGTTGTATGAAAAGGTACATGAATAGCAGTTGCCCCTACTTTAATTAAAGGCAAAACATCTGATTTTAAAGAATTACCAATCATTAAAAGTTCTGAAGGCTCAATGTCTAAATGTTGAATTAGTTTTTGATAATCTTTTACTTTTTTATCGCTCATCACTTCAATATGATGAAAATATTTTGACAAATTCGATTTTTCTAACTTTCTTTCTTGGTCTAACAAATCGCCTTTTGTAGCAACAATCAACTTAAATTTATTTTGTAAAACTTGTAAAACATCTTCTACTCCATCTATTAATTCTATTGGTTTTTCTAGCATTTCTTTACCAATGTTTAAAATAGCCTCTATGTTTTTTTGACCAATCTGATAATTAGACAACTCTAGCGCACATTCTACCATAGAAAGTACAAAACCTTTTACACCATAACCATACAAACGAAGGTTTTCTATTTCTTTTTTAAACAGTTCTTGATCAATTTTATTTTCTGTTTCATATTTTGCTAATAGTTTGGCAAATTGATGTTCTGCCTCTCTAAAATAAGTTTCATTAACCCAAAGTGTATCGTCAGCATCAAAAGCAATCACTTTTATATTATTCAGCATTTTTTAAATAATTTATGGCTTTTTCTAAATCTTTAGGGGTATCAATACCAACAGCTTCAACAGTAGTTTCTACCATTTTTATTTTTTTTCCAATTTCTTGATAACGAATTGCTTCAATTTTTTCAGCTGCCTCTAAAGGTGTTATTGGGGTTTTGTAAAAATCTAACAAAGCTTGTTTTCTAAAGGCATAAACACCTTTATGTTTATAATACTTTACCTTAATAGTTGTTTCTCTATGATAAGGAATTACACTTCTAGAAAAGTAAATGGCTAAGTTATTTACATCTGTAATTACTTTTACATTATTAGGATTTTGAATATCTTCTATAGCTGTTATTTCTACCTTTAAAGACGCTAAATCAACTTCTTGCTTAGTATCGTTTTTAAAAACATCTATTAATTTTGATAACGAAATAGCATCTATAAAAGGTTCATCTCCTTGAACATTTATTACAATATCTACAGGTAAATTTTCTACAGCTTCTGCAATTCTATCTGAGCCACATTCGTGTTCCTTTACACTCATAATGGCTTTACCTCCCGCATTTTTTATAGTTTTAAAAATAATATCAGAATCTGTAACCACATAAACATCATCAAATAAATTGGTTTGTAAAGCAGCTTCGTAGGTTCTTAAAATTACTGGTTTACCTGCTAAATCTTTCATTAATTTTCCAGGAAAACGAGTTGCACTATAACGTGCAGGAATCATTGCAATGATTTTCATAAGATGATTTTGTTTAATGTATTTTACACTTTTATTGATCGTACAAAGTTAAGTATTAAAAGAATTAAATTTGAATTGACAAAATATTTAAAAACACTTTATAAATTCATAACATATTATGGGCATTTTTTGGGATTTAATTCAGCAAAGCGAAATTCAGAAGCAAAATAAAAAATCAAAAAGCTTAGAAGAAAGAATATTATTATTAGAAAATGAGTTAGCGGCTACTAAAACCATTTTACACAAAACATTGGTTACTTTAGAAGTCTATTTAAAAAAAGATATTGATGGTGATGGAAAAATAGGGTAATCCATTAACAATCAATAAAATAAATTATACAATTATTTTTTACAAACTATATTAACTCTAAAAAGTTTTCATTAATTTTACACTATGGTTTTTTAATAACTTTATGGATAACTTTAATTTATATTGAAAAAATCTCTTATCCTTTTTTTCTGCATTTTTTCTATTACAGTTATCTTTGGTGAACAAAGAACTTTGTATGTAGATAATTTTATTAATATTATTGGTAGCCCCAATAAAGAAGACAAATTACTCCTCTTTGCCAAACGAAACAATTTTAAAACGCTAATTTTATATCAATTAAATAAAGTTGATAAAATTTGGAATTTAACGGATCCAAGAAAAAATAGTGTTTTAGCAGAATTTATTGATAAAGCAAAAACAAAATTTAGTATTAAACACGTTGGTGCCTCTGGCGAATCTGCTTCATTTTTTAGAGATATTATTGACCCTTACAATAATACTAGAAATAAAGCCGAAGAAAAGTTTGACATTTATAATTTAGAGTACGAATATTGGTCTAAAAAAGCATCAGGGCCAAATGGGTATTACTGTATTAATTACTTAGAAGAAAATGCTAAGACTTGCGACAGAAACGGATCTTTTAACTATTTTGTTAACAACTTAAAAGATCTAAAAAAACTTTCTCAAAACAACACTCATGCTATAAAAATAGAAGCTTATTTAGCGTACTATTCTCAAAAAGAAATTTCTACAATTGTCAATTATTGCGATCGGTTAATACTACAAACTTCTGGTAAAACACCAAAAGTATCCTACAATTTTGTTAAAAAAAGTTTATCGCTTATTTCTAAAATTAAAAGTAATATTAAGACTTCTATTTTATACTCTACTCGTATGAATCAAATGGGCTACTGGTTCAAATCTAATAGTTTGGACAAGGCTGAACAAGAATTTTTTAAAGCGATGGACGCTAATAATTATCAACTAAAAAAATCTATAAATTTAGATGGTTTTAGCTACCACACTTATTCTTTTTTAGAAAAATCAGTGAATTATTTTTCTTACACAAGAAATTAAAAATAAGGATATCTATTTACGCGATTATTCTTTACAATACACTTAATACAAGAAGCAATTCCTTACACCACTGTATTGAAATATAAAATTTTAATCAGATATGCTTTAAAGTTTCTAATTGTGATTATAACTTAGTATTTTAAAAAAATATCATCCATTTTCTAGAGAGTTATGTAATGCTAATCTGATATTTTTTTAGTATATTTGAGTATATCCCCCATTCTAATGACTAAAAAATATCAAAAAACTTTTTTATTTCTTTTATTATTGATTTGTAGTACTCTTTCTGCACAACGTGCTTTGTATGTTGATAACTTTAATTCAATTTTAGGAAATAATGATAAAGAAGATAAATTACTTTATTTTGCTCAAGATAACGGATTTACTACGCTTATTTTATATGAGTTACATTTGGTAAGAAAGAGACTACCAATTAATAACTATAAAAAAATAAGCATTCTTTCAGATTTTATAACTCTTGCAAAAACCAAATACAATGTTAAAAAAGTGGTTGCTTCTGGTGAAAACAGCGAAATTTTTTTAAACTACTTGCATGTTTATAATGAAACAAGAGAAGATAATATTGAAAGGTTTAATTCTTACAACATAGAGTATGAATTCTGGCATAAAACAAATTCTGATCTTGGAGGATATTATTGTGAAAACTACCTAAGAAAAAACAAGATTCCTTGTACTTCAGAAGGAAGTTTTAACTATTTTAAGGAAACCATAAGTGTTCTTGATTTTATAAGAAAAGAAACTAATTATCCACTAGGCATAGAAGTATATTTAGCAAATTTTGATAAAAAACAAATTTTAGCGCTAAAAAAATACGATATTAAATATAGAATTAGTGCTTATGCCAGTAATGTGGAGTTGAGTTCTAAAGAAATTAAAAAAGAGTTAAAGATTCTATCTAATTGTAATTGTCTTAAAGAAGTTTCAATTATTCTTTCTTCTGAACCCTTTTTTATGTCCGGTCATTTAAAATATAATTCTTTAGAAAAAACAGAAAAAGAATTTGAAAATTATATATCAAAATACAAAAATATCCATTTTACTGAATTTACATATTTTAAATATTCAGACCTTAAAAAGTCTATTGGTTTTGAGAAATTAAGAAGAACTGGTATAAAACCAAAATACTAGCCAGCACAAAAAGAATACTTACATATTTAATAGGTACTATTTTTCGATCTTAAATCTTTTAAGAATTGTTTATATTTGAATCGCTCTAGAAATATTTGAATTTTACAATGAAATTTCACCAACAGCTTTTCAGTTTCTTTCTCTTTATAATGTCAATCTCTTTTTGTTTTGGCCAAAAAGAATATGAAAATAGAGCCCTCTACGTAGATAATTTTGCAACTATCCTTGGTTCAAAAACTTTGGAAAATGAGCTTTTAGAATTTTCTAAAAATCATCAAATAAACACACTTATTCTTTACGATTTACATAAAGTTAACAAAAGATTTCATTTAGGTGATGTTAGTAAAAATCATTTACTCGCTAATTTTATAAAAAAAGCTAGAGTAGAATTTGGCATTAAAAAAATTAGTGCCTCTGGTGAAAGCAGTAACTTTTTTTTAAAGGCGATTCATCCTTTTAATTTATCTCGAAAAAATAAATTAGAACGGTTTGACGTGTATAATTTAGAATATGAATATTGGAACGAAAAAGAATCTTTAGAAAACGGTTATTATTGCAACAACTACCTTAAAAAGGTACAATTACCTTGCAATAGAGAAAACTCGTTTAAATACTTTATACAATCTTTATTTGTAATGAAATCTTTAGCAGAAGAATTGGATAAGAATATTGAGATAGAGGCGTATATAGGTAATTTTAATAATAATGAAGTTGAAAAAATTAGCAAACATGTAGATCGTTTATTGATTCATGATTATGTAAAAGACCCGAACAGAAACTTTATTTACATTAAAGAAAGATTAAAACTTTTAGAAAAAATAAATTCTAAAATTGATATCTCTATTTTATATTCTTCTGAGATGAATTTTATGGGTAAATGGCTAAAAGATCATAAATTACATGAAGCCGAAATTAAATTCTTTAAAAAACTAGAAGAGAGTGATATTTCTTTAAAACAACACCTTAATTTTAAAGGGTTTTCGTATTATAATTATGGATACCTAAATTATGTTAAAAGGTTACATCAACAAAGGTGATAGTGGCAACAATTAATTGCCAGAATAACTCACAAAATTTCTTGGAGTTTCGTACAAAGTGACTTTTAAATCTAGTTCTTTAGGCAGATGTTTTCTTAATTTGTTATAAGTAACAACACAAATATTTTCGGCTGTTGGATTCAAATTTTTAAACTCAACAACTTCTATATTTAAGTTTTTATGATCAAAAGCATCTTCAATTTCAGATTTTATCAAATTTTTTAAAACACCCAAATCATACACATAGCCAGTTTCTGCATCGATTTCACCTGTTAAAGAAACAATCAACTCGTAATTATGACCGTGAAAATTAGGGTTACTACACTTGCTAAAAACCTCAAAGTTTTTTTGATCAGACCAATCTTTTCTGTAAAGTCTGTGTGCTGCGTTAAAGTGTGCTTTTCTATGAACGGTAACTCTAGGCATTGGTTAATTTTTCGTAAGATTCGTTAAAAATTATCTTAAACCACTCAGTATATTCTGATGGGTTTTGTTCAATATCATCTTTCACATTTTCTAGAGACATCCATTTATATGCCTCGACTTCATCTGGGTTAATGTTAGGGACATCATCAAAATAGCCAATCATTACATGATCAAATTCGTGTTCAGTTAACCCATTATCAAAAGGCGCTTTGTACACAAAAGAAAACACTTCTTTTAAATCTGTTGTAAACCCCATTTCTTCTTGTAACCTTCTTCTGCCAGCCTCAATATTACTTTCTCCATCTCTTTGATGAGAACAACAAGTATTTGTCCATAGTAATGGCGAATGGTATTTATGCGCAGCTCTCTGCTGCAACATTAACTCTCCTTTATTATTAAACACAAATACCGAAAACGCTCTGTGCAAAAGAGCCTTTTCATGCGCCTCCATCTTAGGCATTAGGCCAATTTTCTCATCCTTCTCATCAACTAATACTACCAATTCTTCCATATTTGCAAATATAAAGCAATCAATAAGGTTTAAAACTTAAATTTATTATAAAACCATCAGGATTATCTATTCTTTTATTTTGATGATTTATATTTGAACTCTTTAAAATTAAATCGTATGAAATTTCTGTTTCGATCATTTTTCTTATTCATCTTTTTGTTTTTGTATCAATGTGATAATTCAAAAAAAGAAATCAATAAAAAGGATGTCATTCAGAAAAAATCATCACTTAAAAAAAAGATAGAAGAAAAAATTACCAAACCTTGGGATAGCTTAAATAGTAAAAATACAGAAGCTTTTTTAACAGAGTATGGCAGACAAAACCTAGAAACCAAAGTTATTATAAAAACCAAATTTGGAAACATTAAATTAAGGCTTTATAAAGATGTTTCTGTACACAGAGCCAATTTCATTTTTCTTACTAAAATTAAATACTTTAACACCACTGTTATTTATAGAGTTGCCAAAAACTTTGTCATTCAAGGTGGAAACTCAGACAATATGTACACCCAAAAACAGCGCAGAAAGTATGGTAACTATTTAATGAAACCCGAATTTAGAAAACACAGAACGCACAAATATGGTGCTTTAGCTGCAGCTAGACAATGGGAAAACAATCCTGATAAGTTATCTAGTCCATTCGAATTTTATATTGTACACAAAAGAGATGGCGCTCATCATTTAGATAACGAACACACGGTTTTTGGCGAAGTAATTTCAGGATTTGATACTATGGATAAAATATCTAAAGTAAAAGTTGGGGTTGATGAATGGCCTATAAACGACATACAAATGACGATTAAAATTTTAGATTGATAATTGCCATTCTAAAACGTATCTTTGCACCTCAAAATTTGTAAATGAGTTTTTTAGAAGAAATAGCACGTAGAAGAACATTTGGTATCATATCGCATCCAGATGCTGGTAAAACTACATTAACAGAAAAATTATTATTATTTGGTGGTGCCATTCAAGAAGCTGGTGCTGTAAAAAATAATAAAATAAAAAAAGGAGCTACTTCCGATTTTATGGAAATTGAGCGACAAAGAGGAATCTCTGTTGCTACCTCTGTTTTGGCATTTATTTATCAAAATAAAAAAATAAACATACTCGACACTCCTGGTCATAAAGATTTTGCAGAAGATACTTTTAGAACTTTAACTGCTGTAGATAGTGTTATTGTGGTTATTGATGTTGCCAAAGGTGTAGAACCGCAAACCGAAAAATTAGTTGAAGTTTGTAGAATGCGTAGTATTCCAATGCTAGTTTTTATCAATAAATTAGATAGAGAAGGTAAAGACGCTTTTGATTTGTTAGATGAAGTTGAACAAAAATTAGGTTTACGAGTAACACCTATGAGTTTCCCAATTGGTATGGGTTACGATTTTAAAGGGATTTACAATATTTGGGAAAAGAAGTTAAATCTTTTTTCGGGTGATAAAAAAACGACTATTTCAGAAGGTATTGAGTTTGATGATTTATCAAATCCTGATTTAGATAAAGCTGTTGGTGAAAGTGCTGCAGAAACTTTACGAGAAGAAATTGAATTGATAGACGAAGTTTACCCTCCTTTTCATCAAGAAGAATATTTAAAAGGAGAATTACAACCTGTATTTTTTGGATCTGCTTTAAATAATTTCGGAGTTAAAGAATTATTAGATGCATTTATCGAAATTGCGCCTTCACCTCAACCTAAAAAAGCAGAAGAACGTTTAGTAGATTCTAAAGAGAAAAAAATGACCGGTTTTGTGTTTAAAATCCACGCAAATATGGATCCTAAACACAGAGATAGACTAGCTTTTATAAAGGTAGTTTCGGGTACTTTTAAAAGAAATTCACCGTATTTACACGTTAGAAATGGTAAGAAATTAAAATTTTCGAGTCCGAATGCATTTTTTGCAGAGAAAAAAGAAATTGTAGACGAATCTTTTCCTGGTGATATTGTAGGCATACACGATACTGGAAATTTTAAAATTGGTGATACACTTACAGAAGGCGAACAATTGAATTTTAGAGGAATTCCTAGTTTTTCTCCTGAGCATTTTAGGTATGTAAACAACGCAGACCCAATGAAATCTAAACAATTATACAAAGGTTTAGATCAATTAATGGACGAAGGTGTAGCTCAATTATTTATCATAGAAATGAATGGACGACGAGTTGTGGGTACAGTTGGTGCTTTACAGTTTGAAGTTATTCAATATCGTTTAGAACACGAGTATGGTGCAAAATGTACTTACGAAAATTTAAATGTTCACAAAGCTTGTTGGGTAGCACCAGAAGATCCCAAAAACGAAGAATTTAAAGATTTTAAAAGAGTGAAACAACGCTATTTAGCCAAAGACAAACAAGGGCAATTGGTGTTTTTAGCAGATTCTGCTTTTACAATTCAAATGACGCAAAGTAAATATCCATCCGTAAAATTACATTTTACCAGTGAATTTAAAAACTAGAAATATGAAGAAATTCTTTTTAATAGGAATCATTTTCTTAAGCTTCAATAACTTTGCTCAAGAATTCAGTTTAAATGATTTACCTGGTAAAGAGCTTCACAATTCAATTCGTTTAAATTATATTTTAATTCATCAACCTTTTAATCAAGTAAGTTATCAGCTAGATCCTACTATGGGTTTTATTGGTTTAAATTACAATTTTCCTTTAAATAATTGGCTGTATACTGGTGCAGGTTTTCATACTGCTATTACTGGAGATCAAGGAGGTTTGTTTACACTCGGAATCAATTTAGGAGTAAACAGAAAAATTTATAAAAATCTTTTTTTTGATGCAAACATTCATTTTGGCGGTGGTGGTGGATTTCGAAGTTTAGTAAATGGTGGAGGAATTATGTACCCAAACATAGGGCTACAATACAAAAAAAACGGATTTTCTTTTGGTGTTCAGTATGGTTACATGAATTTTTTTACTGGAATTCAGAAGAATGATAATATTTCTTTTTTTATAGAAATTCCTACTTTAGTTAGAACAAGTTCTTACAAAAATGCGCAGAAAACATTTGTTGTTGATGACAATTTAACAGACGATTTTTGGAAAAAACCCGCCGTGAAAAGTGTGCAACAGTTAACCTTTGACTATTTTTTTCCTGTTGGAATGTCTCGTGCAGACGCTACCACAGATCCTCAATATAGACCTTTACGAGAAACATTATCTATACTAGGCTTTGAATATCAAAGATACTTAAACCCAAATACATTTGTGTATGTGCATGCAGATGCTATGTACGCTGGTTTAGTATCTGGTTTTATGGACTTATTTTTTGGTGTTGGTAAAAACCTTAAAGCAACAAAACAGATCAATTTATTTGCAAAAATGGGTATTGGTGCTGCTGGTGGTAGAATTTATCCTGAAGGTGGTTTAACAATGTATCCTAACGCTGGTTTTGATGTACGGCTATCAAAATATTTAGGGGTAAGCATTCACGGAGGTTATCACAGAGCTATTGGTGGTACATTTGAAGCATATACAGCAGGCTTTAGTTTAAAGTACTATGGTTTAAGTGGCGGAATTAAAGACCCTTTTACAGGAGAAACTGCATCAAAAATTAAAACACGAGGAATAGGTATTGGGGTTCAAAATCAAACTTATTTTAATGTCGCAAAAGATGCTGGCCCAAATGTAGATTTACAAATGATTGCCATAAAAATTCTGTACGATTTAAATAAACGTTTTTATTTTGTAGGTGAAGCTTCTTTTGCTTACGAAGGTAAATCTGGAGGTTACGCGCATGGAATTTTTGGTTTAGGTATTCGTAGTAATCCATTTTTACAAAAAAGAGTTTCTACATTTATTGAACTTTTGGGAGGTGTTGCTGGTGGTGCAGGTGTTGATACAGGAGAAGGTGTTCTGGTAAGGCCAAATGTTGGTATTAATTATCACATTAACGATAATTTAAAATTTAACATTGCAGTTGGTAGAGCCTCAACTCCTTACGGAAACGTAAATTCAACAAATTTAAATATTGGTTTTACATACGGTTTATCCATATTAAACGCAAAAAAATAATACAATTCTGATTCCTATCAGAATTCATATAAATAGATAAATTAAATATTATGAATAACGGAATTTACGCAAAATTCAAAACACCAAAAGGTGATATTTTAGTACAATTAGAACACGAAAAAACTCCTGGAACTGTAGGTAACTTTGTTGCTTTAGCCGAGGGTAATTTAGAAAACTCTTCTAAAGAGCAAGGAACTCCTTATTATGATGGATTAAAATTCCACAGAGTAATTCCAGATTTTATGATTCAAGGTGGATGCCCACAAGGAACAGGAACTGGAAACCCTGGTTATAAATTTGATGATGAATTTCATCCAGATTTAAAACACGATGCTCCTGGTAAATTAGCAATGGCAAATTCTGGACCTGCTACAAATGGTAGTCAATTTTACATTACCCACGTTCCTACTCCATGGCTAGATGGTAAACACACTGTCTTTGGTTCTGTAATAGAAGGACAAGAAGTTGTAGATGCTGTTGCACAAGGTGATGAAATGTCTGTAGAAATTATAAGAGTTGGTGATGATGCAGAGAATTTTAATGCTGTAGAAGCTTTTAGAACTTTTGAAGGAGCTAGAGAAAAACGTGAAGCTGAAGCAAAAGCTGCACAAAAAGCAATGTTAGATAAAGTTGCAGCTGGTTACGATGAAACTGAAAGTGGTTTACGTTATCAAATTTTACAAAAAGGAGATGGAAAAAAAGCTACCAAAGGAGCTAAAGTGTCTGTACATTATAAAGGACAATTATTAGATGGTACTGTATTTGATTCATCATACAAAAGAAAACAACCTATAGATTTTAACGTTGGTGTAGGTCAGGTAATTTCTGGTTGGGATGAAGGTATTCAATTATTAAAAGTAGGTGATAAAGCTCGTTTTGTAATTCCTTCTAACTTAGCTTATGGTTCTGCTGGTGCAGGAGGTGTAATTCCGCCAAATGCAACATTAATTTTTGATGTAGAATTGATGGGTGTTCAATAAAAAACACCTTTAAAAAACAAAAAAACTCCTGAAATTCAGGAGTTTTTTTGTTTATAAGTAAAATAAAATATAAACATATGTTAATAAATCAATAATATTTAGTATTTTGCTTGCCTTAGTGATGGCTACCTTTTTGTAGTAAATTAAAAATAAACATCTATCCCCCCTATAATAGATTTGTTTTTTGGGGTGTTTTGAAATTAAAAATATGCCAAGAGATAAAATTAAAAAAAGCTCTTCTCAAAGAATTTACAAACTGATGTATACCATATGTGTACTCACTGCTGGGCTAGCTTTTGTTTGTTTTGTTACAAGCGTTTCTTTAAAATTATATGGGCTATCTCTTTATCATTTTACAACTATTTTCATTTACGCATATTGTGCATATATTTCAAAAAAAGGAAATATTTATCTTTCTCGCATATTATTTTTTATCCTGCTAAACCTAGGTATTGCTTTTACAGCCTCATTTATAGGTAAAGTTGGTAGTGTAGAATATATGTTTGTATACTCTTTAGCACTCCCCTTTTCTGTTTTTTCTTTTAAAAGAGAAAAATTATATGTGTATTTATTTTCAAGTCTTTCTGGGGTTTTATGGATTATGTTAGCTATAACAGATTTTAAGTTGTTTAACAATACACCAATCGATACACATATTGCTGAAACTTATATCTATCCTATTTCTGTAATATGTACTTTTAGTGTTGTTAGTGTGCTACTTTATTATTTTTCTGTTTTAGGCGTAAAATATTATTATAAAATTCATCTTAAAAAAGAAAAAGCACTCGAAGCATCCGTTGCAAAATCAAAATTTTTAAGTACGATGAGCCACGAAATTAGAACACCTCTAAACGCGGTAATTGGCTTGTCTCATATTCTTGCTAATAATAACCCAAGAAAAGACCAAATAGAAAATATTGAAGCTTTAAATTACTCTGGAAAAACACTTTTAAACCTCTTAAACAATGTATTAGATTTTAGCAAAATGCAATCTAGTAAAATTGAACTAGATACCATACCCACTAACATTGCATATACAGTAAAACAGATACAAAAAAAACATACAGAAACTTGTAAACGTCATAAAAATATTTTAAAAATTGCAATTGATAGTGATATCCCCTTGGTACAATTAGATGTAGTTCGTTTTAATCAAGTTCTGAATAACCTCATTGCAAATGCAATAAAATTTACAGAAAATGGCACTATAAAATTATCTGTAAAAAAACAAAAAGAAACCCCAAAAACAATTAAACTCCATTTTGCAGTAAAAGATACTGGAATTGGAATTCCGAAAGAAAAACAACTTACTATCTGGAAAGCCTTTGAGCAAGCCTCTAATACCCAAAAACGTATCTATGGAGGTACAGGTTTAGGGTTGCCTATTGTAAAAAGTATTCTTGAATTGATGAATACTAAAGTTAAAATTCAGAGTAAATTGGGTAAAGGAAGTACTTTTTCTTTTGCTTTAGAACTTCAAAAAGCTGATGAAGAAAATGCAATTACATCCATAGAAAATAACACAAATAACATTAGTAATAAAAAGGTATTATTGGTAGACGATAACCTCATTAATGTAATGGTTGGCAAACAAATTCTTGAGAAAGAAAAACTAATCGTTGAAGAAGCTAATAATGGTTTAATGGCACTAAATAAGTGTAAAGACAACACGTTCGATCTTATATTAATGGACATTCAAATGCCAGTAATGGATGGCTACATTTCTTCATCTGAAATAAGAAAGTTTGACACAAAAACCCCCATTTTAGCTTTATCCGCAAATGTTTTCGTTGAGGTTAAAGATCAAATTAAAAAATCTGGAATGAACGATTTTATTTTTAAACCATTTACACCAGATGATTTAGTTGATAAAATTAAAAAATACCTCTAAAAGTGAAAAAGATATATAAAGAACATGAAAAAAAATTTCCTGAAAGAAGAATTAAGGCAATATACCTAACTTCTTTAGTTAGTTTTATAACTACCTTTTTGACTTTTATTTTAGTTTATATTTTTGGGAGTTATAAGTTGAGTTATTTTATACTATTTAGTGCTCTTGTTTTTTTAACAACAACAATCATGTCTAAATACAAAATGGCTCAAAAAGCTAGAGTTATTTTTTTATGGATGTACAATATATTTTTTACTTTTTTAGCATCTCTTTTAGGCAAAGAAGCCAGTTTAGATTTTTTCTTTATTTTTTCTATTGGTTTGCCTTACGCCTTCTTTTCCTTTAGCAGAGAAATACAAAAAATATTTTTCTTCTGCTCTCTAGCATTTATTTTTTGGCTGTTTTTATATATCACCAAATTTAAACCAATTGTACATATAGAAATTAACAACACTCTTAAAATTAGCAATATTGTTTATTACATTTCTATTACTACTACCCTGCTAATGGTTTCTTTTCAGTTAATATACTACTCATATAGTAATGCTAAAAGAAATATTAATGCGCATCAAACAAAGCAAGAAGCTATCAATGATTCAGATGCAAAATCTTACTTTTTAAGTACCATGAGTCATGAAATAAGAACGCCTTTAAACGCTGTAATTGGTTTATCTCATATTTTAAATGATAATAATCCTAGAAAAGACCAAGTAGAAAACATAGAAGCCTTAAATTATTCTGGAAAAATACTTTTAAACTTATTAAACAATGTGCTAGATTTTAGCAAAATGCAATCCACAAAAATTAAATTAGATGAAACTCCTATTGATTTATTGTCTGCCATAAAACAAATTAAAAAAGTACACGAAGCCAGCTGTTTGCAAAAGGGTATTGAAATGAACTTAGAACTAGACCATACCATTCCGTTTGTTTGGCTAGATGTGGTTCGTTTCAATCAGGTGATTAATAATTTAATCTCAAATGCTATAAAATTCACTCAAAAAGGTACTGTTACTTTACGCATAAAAAAAATACATGAAACAAAAGACACTGTTGTACAACTTTTAACAGAAATTATTGATACAGGTATAGGTATCCCAAAAGATAAACAACACACAATTTGGGAACCTTTTACACAGGCTTCTAGTACAACAAACAGATTGTATGGTGGCACAGGATTGGGTTTACCAATTGTAAAAAATATTATAGAAACAATGAATTCTGATATTTTTTTAGAAAGTACACCAGGTAAAGGGAGTCGTTTTTATTTTCATATCAATTTAAAAATTGCAACGACTAAAGATTTAGAAAAAACTGGACAAAAAAAACAATATGACTTTGAAGGTAAAAAAGTGCTTATCGTAGAAGACAACTTAATAAATGTAATGGTTGCCAAGCAAATTTTAGAAAAAGTAAACTTTAATGTTTCAGTAGCTTATGATGGTTTACAAGCCGTAAATATTGTAAAAGAACAACATTTTGATGTTGTACTTATGGATATTCAAATGCCTGTTATGGATGGCTATAAGGCTGCTAAAGAAATTAGAAAATTTAACAAATATGTTCCTATTTTAGCTTTATCTGCTTCTGTTTTTATGGAAGTAAAAAATAAAATTAAAGACTGTGGTATGAATGGTTTTATATTTAAACCTTTTGAACCCAAAGATTTATTAAATCGTTTAGAAGACGTTATAAAAGACAACTAATTCACATTTTTTAAATAGATTTTCGTATATTTAGTACAGAAAATACAACCTATGTCCGATTTCTCCCTAAGACGCACCCAAATGGTTTATACATTATCGCTAATCACCTGTGTAGTTAGCTTAAATTATATTGCTATAGGTATAAAATTGGGGTTAAATCTTTTAGTTTCTCTTCACATAATTTGTATCTCTTTTTATTTACTCTGTGCTTATTTTGCAAAAAAGAAAAACCTAATAGAATCAAGAATAATTTATTTATTGATTTTAAACATTGGCATACTTTCTTCTGCTTCTTATATTGGCCAAGAAGGTGGTGTAGAATTTACATTTATGTTTTCAATGTCTTTACCTTTTATGATTTTTTCATTTAAAAGAGAAAAAATTTTTATTCTAATTTTTTGTTTGTTGTCTATTTGGCTATGGGCATCATTATACATAACCGACTTTAATATCATTACAGATACTAAAATTAATACATATAATGCCTCCAAACTAGTTTATCCTTTATCAATAGTATCAACATTATTTTTAGTTATTTTTCAACTATTTTACTATTCTCATTTAAATTTCAGTAGTCTTTCATCCATTCATGACTTTAGAGAAGAAGCCATAGAAGCATCAAAAGCAAAATCTAAATTTTTGAGTACAATGAGTCATGAAATTAGAACTCCTTTAAATGCTGTGATTGGCTTATCTCATATTTTAAGTGATAATAATCCAAGAAAAGATCAGGTTGAAAATATTAAAGCGTTACATTATTCTGGTAAAATTTTGCTTAACTTACTAAATAACGTTTTAGACTTTAGTAAAATGCAGTCTAAGAAAATTGATTTAGATAGTATTCCTACAGACTTGCTAAGTGCTACCAAACAAATTCAAAAAATACACGAAACTTCTTGTTTAAAAAAAGGCATACAAATGCATTTAGAAATTGATGAAGATATCCCAATCATTTGGTTAGATATTGTTCGTTTTAATCAAGTAATTAACAACTTGGTTACAAATGCTATTAAATTTACTAAAAAAGGAAGTGTTACTTTACGAATAAGAAAAATAGCACAAAAAGAAGACTCAGTTACTCTACTTACCGAAGTTGAAGATACAGGTATTGGAATACCAAAAGACAAACAAGATACCATTTGGGAAGCTTTTACCCAAGCCTCTACTACAACAAACCGATTGTATGGTGGTACAGGTTTAGGACTACCGATTGTAAAAAATATTGTAAACGCAATGGGCGCAGAAGTAAAAGTTGACAGTTTACAAAACAAGGGCAGTCGTTTTTACTTTCAAATAACGGTAAAAATTGCATCATCGCAAGACTATAAAAATAATACTGTAAAAAAACAACACAATTTTAAAGACAAAACTATTTTATTAGTTGAAGACAATTTAATTAATGTTATGGTTGCCAAACAAATTTTAGAAAAAGCTGGGCTTATTATTGATGTTGCCAATAACGGTTTAATAGCCGTAAATATGGTAAAAGAAAAAAATTATGATGCTATTTTAATGGACATACAAATGCCAGTTATGGATGGTTATAAAGCATCAACAGAGATTAGAAAATTTAACACAAACACCCCTATTTTAGCTCTTTCTGCTTCAGTTTTTATGGAAGTTAAAGACAAAATAAACAATAGCGGAATGAATGGTTTTATTTTTAAACCTTTTGAGCCAAAGGATTTATTAGATAAATTAGAAGAGGTAGTGAATTCTTAAAAAATGAAAATACAACACTCAAAAAGAAGAATAAACCTTGTATTTACTATTTGTTTAGTAAATATTGGCTTTGCTATTTTGTGCACTGTAATTTCTGATATGTTTAATTTTATTTGGCTTAGAAATTATAACGCCATAAATATAATACCTTACGCAATTGCTGCAGTTTTGGCAAAAAATAATAGATTAGACCTTGCAAGAATTGTTTATTTAACAACAAGTTCTATTGGTATTGCCATTATTTCTTCTTTTGTTGGTAAAAACGGAAGTGTAGAGTTTGTATACATGTTTAACATAGGCTTGCCTTTTATTCTTTTTTCTTTTAGAAGAGAACGAATTTTTGTTACCCTTTTTATGTTGCTTCCACTAGTTTTATGGGTACTACTATTCATAACCGATTATAATTTAATAAGTTATAAGAAATTAGATCCTACAATAGCCAAAGAATTTATTTATCCTATTGCGGTTTCTAGTGCTATATTTTTAGTAGTTTTTCAGTTAATTTACTTTCTAATTATTAATAAAAAATACTTTTACAGAATAGAAAATAAGAAGCAAGAGGCCATTGATGCCTCGAATGCAAAATCTAATTTTTTAAGTACCATGAGTCACGAAATTAGAACTCCTTTAAATGCGGTTATTGGTCTTTCTCATATTTTGGGAGACAACAATCCTAGAAAAGATCAAGTTCAAAATATAGAAGCTCTTAATTATTCTGGTAAAATCTTATTAAATTTATTGAACAACGTACTAGATTTTAGTAAAATGCAGTCTACTAAAATTGAGTTAGATAATATTCCTACTGATTTGCTATCAGCTACCAAACAAATCAAAAAAATACATGAAGCCAATTGTTTGCGCAAAGGAATTCAAATGAATTTAGAAGTAGATGAAGATATACCAATAGTTTGGTTAGATATTGTAAGATTTAACCAAGTAATTAATAATTTGGTTAGTAACGCAATAAAATTTACAGATAAAGGTAGCGTTACACTGAGAATAAAAACACAGAACAAAACACAAAATAAAATAACATTACTTACCGAAGTTATTGATACTGGAATAGGAATACCGAAGAGTAAACAAAAAACCATTTGGGAAGCATTTGCGCAAGCCTCTAACAATACCAATAGGTTATATGGTGGTACAGGTTTAGGTTTACCTATTGTAAAAAGCATTATAAATGCTATGAATGCAGATGTTAAGATTCAAAGCAAAACAGGTAAAGGAAGTCGTTTTTATTTTGAAATTGATTTAGATATAGCATCAAAAAAAGAACTTAAAAGCACTCAAGAAAAGAAAATATATAATTTTAAAGATAAAAAAGTATTATTGGTAGAAGACAATCTTATTAATGTAATGGTAGGCAAACAAATTTTAGAAAAATACAAGTTTAACGTAACTGTTGTAAATGATGGAGCTGCAGCTGTAAGCATAATGAAAGAAGCCGAATTTGATGTTGTTTTAATGGATATTCAAATGCCAATTATGGATGGTTATACCGCTACTTTAGAAATAAGAAAATTTAATAAAAAAACACCTATTTTAGCACTTTCAGCCTCTGTTTTTATGGAAGTTAAAGATAAAATAAAACAATGTGGCATGAACGGTTTTATTTTTAAACCATTTAACCCTGAAGATTTATTAGATCAAATACAAAAAACATTGTATAAGTCCGTTTAAATATTTTTTCCTAATTTTATAGATTACTACCCCATTGATATTTTTGCATTTTTTGGATGTTGATTTTTGGGTGTAGATCAAAATCGAAATCAAAGCATGCTAAAATTACTTAAAAAATCAAACTCAAAAAGAGTAATAAAAATAACTTCTAGACTAAGTTTATTTTCTGCTGCATTTGGTTTTGTGGGTTTTGGATTTGGTAAATATTTAGAATTAGAAACCCTAGCCTATTTTCACTTATTTAGCGGTTTTGTTTACATAATTAGTGCCATTTTGGCACTATATGGTAAAATAAAAGCAGCTAGAATCATTTTTTTTATTTTATTAAACTTAGGCATTACAATTACTGCATCTTACATAGGTAGAGCAGGTAATGTAGAATACTTATTTTTATACAGCTTAGCACTACCTTTTACCATGTTTTCTTTTAAAAAAGAAAAAAAGTATGTGTATATCTTCTCATGTTTATCTGGTTTACTTTGGATTATTTTAAATGCTACTGATTTTAATTTACTTACCAAAAATCATTTAGATCAAGAGGTAGCTGCTACTATAGTATACCCTTTGGCGTGTATTAGTACTTTTTTCTTTGTTATCAGTCAACTCGTTTATTTTTCAAAATCGAATTTAAAATACTATTCTAAGATTTATTCAACAAGAGAATATGCTTTAGAGGCATCAGAAGCAAAATCAAAATTTTTAAGCACAATGAGCCATGAAATTAGAACACCTCTAAATGCGGTTATTGGTTTGTCTCATATCTTAAGAGATAATAAACCAAGAGAAGATCAAAAAGAAAATATTGAAGCGCTAAACTATTCTGGTAAAATCCTTTTAAATCTTTTAAACAATGTTTTAGACTTTAGTAAAATGCAATCTACTACAATTCGGTTAGATAATATACCAACAGATATTGCTTTTGCAATTAAACAGATAAAAAAAAATCACGAACCCACATGCCTAAGGAAAGGTATTGATTTATTTATTATTGTTGATGAAAATTTACCTATTGTTTTATTAGATTTTGTAAGATTTAATCAAGTTATAAATAATCTGTTATCAAACGCTATAAAGTTTACAGATAAAGGAAAAGTTACTTTAATCATAAAAAAGAAAAAATTATTAAATAATAATCAAGTTTTAATTCATACAGAGGTAAGAGATACTGGTATAGGTATTCCTAAAAGTATGCAAGAAACAATATGGCAAGCTTTTGCACAGGCATCTCATACAACAAACAAAATTTATGATGGTACTGGATTAGGCTTACCAATTGTACAAAGTATTGTAAATGCAATGGGCTCTAAAGTTAAAATTTTAAGTAAAGAGGGTAAAGGTAGTCGCTTTTATTTTGATTTAAAATTAGATATTGTTAGTGATGTTGAATTAGAAAAAACCAAAGAAAAGAAAAAATATAATTTTACCGGTAAAAAGGTTTTACTTGTAGATGACAACCTAATAAATATTATGGTTGCAAAGCAAATTTTAGAAAAAGCAAAATTACATGTATCTCAAGCCAATGACGGCTTAACAGCTGTAAATATGCTAAGAGATAATAGTTATGATATTGTTTTAATGGATATACAAATGCCCATTATGGATGGTTACACAGCCACAAAAGAAATTAGAAAGTTTAATACCAAAGTACCAATATTAGCACTTTCTGCAACCGCTTTTACAGAAATTAAAGAAAAAATTAATGAGTGTGGCATGAATGGTTTTGTTTTTAAACCCATTACACCAGATGATCTGTTGGAAGAAATAGAAAAATTTACGAATCATGTTTAATTACAGAAGAGAAAGAATATCCAAAAGACGTATTAAGCTCATTCATCACGTATCAATGTTATGTATGGTTTTGTCTTTATTATTTTCAGTAGCTTCACTTTATTTACAAGGTTATGGATTAACTTTATTTTTAATAGTAGTTGCTGCAATTTTTTATTTAATCTCTCAATTTGTAATAAAAAAACCGCATTATGCGAGATTAATGTTTATGCTTAATTTTAATATTAGTGTAGCCATTAGTGCTTCTTACTTTGGTAAAGGATCTAGTATCGAATTCTTTTTAATGTATGCTGTTGGTATTGCTTTTATTTTTTTTTCTTATAGACGTGAAAAAAAAATGGTTACATTATTTACTATATTACCCATAGTATTATGGGCAACTTTATACCTTACTAACTTTGGCTTGTTTTATTCTGATGCTGTAAATCCTGAAAATGTAAAAACAGTTATTTACCCACTTTCTATAACATTTACCTTACTTTTAGTAGCCTTTCAACTTAGTTATTATTCTTATTTAAATGCGGGTTATAGCAATAATATACATTCTAAAAAGCAAAAAGCTATTGATGTATCTAATGCAAAATCTAATTTCTTAAGCACCATGAGTCATGAAATAAGAACTCCGTTAAACGCAGTTATAGGACTTTCTCATATCTTAGGAGACAATAACCCAAGAAAAGATCAAAAGCAAAATATAGAAGCGTTAAATTATTCTGGTAAAATTCTCTTAAACTTACTCAACAATGTGTTGGATTTTAGTAAAATACAATCTACTAAAATAGAATTAGACAATGTTCCTACAGATTTGTCATCCGCCCTTAATCAAATAAAAAAAATTCACGAAACAAGTTGTATACGTAAAGGAATAACCATGCATTTATCTATTGATAAAGATATTCCTGTAGTTTGGTTAGATATTGTTCGTTTTAATCAAGTAATTAATAATTTATTAACCAATGCCATTAAATTTACCAACAAAGGCTCTGTTACACTAAGCATAAAAAAAGAAAAAATCAACGATGATAGTGTTAGGGTACTTACAGAAATTATAGATACAGGAATAGGAATACCAAAACATAAACAAGAAACAATTTGGGAAGCTTTTACACAAGCATCAAGTACAACAAATCGTTTATATGGTGGTACTGGTTTAGGTTTACCTATTGTAAAAAGTATTATTGAAGCTATGGGAGCTGATATAAAAATAGATAGTGAAGATGGAAAAGGAAGTCGTTTTTATTTTAAACTAGATTTAAAAATAGCAACTGAAAAAGATGTAAATGAAAACAAATTTAAACAAACCTATAACTTTAAAGGTAAAAAAGTTTTATTAGTAGAAGATAACCAAATAAATGTAATGGTTGGCAAACAGATTTTAGAAAAAGCCGGATTAACAGTTGATGTTGCTTACGATGGCTTGCAGGCAGTAAAAATGGTTAAAGCTAATAAATATCATATAGTGCTTATGGATATTCAAATGCCTGTTATGGATGGCTATACAGCTACTGTTGAAATTCGAAAATTCAATACAAAAATCCCAATATTAGCGCTTTCTGCCTCTGTTTTTATGGACGTAAAAAATAAAATATATGAACACGGCATGAATGGTTTTATCTTTAAACCATTTGACCCAGAAGATTTATTAAATCAAATACAAAAATTAATGCTTATTAAAAACTACTCTAAAGAGGTTTTATGATTCACCAATAACTTTTGCACATTTGGATTTTCATAAACCGTTGGAAATAATTCGTTTAAAACAATGTGATACTCATAATCTACATGCATTGCAGTAATTAAATGATTCAAACCAAAGTTTTGTTTATCTAGCATAAAAAACAATCCTGCTAAACGATATTCAATTTCAGCAAAGTTTTTATAAATCTTTTGAGCGGTAAACAAAACGGAAATTGCAGTATTAAAATCGCCTAAAAAACACAACACATCCGTAAGTGTAATATAAACTTCTAAAGCATCATCTTTTAAGGCCAAACAACGTTTAAGACCTTTTGCGGCATCTTCGTAAAAGCGCAGTTTTATTTTAATATCAGAATACCTACGCCAATACATTGCATTATCTTCATCAATTTTAATTGCTTTAGAAATATAATAAGATGCTTTCTCATAATTTGCATCATTATAGTATAAATTGGTAAGTAAAATCCACCCTCTATCTAATAAAGGATCTTCATGAACTGCTTTTTTGTAATAAGAAATGGCTGCTTCGTAGTTTTTTAGTTGTTCATAACACTCTCCTACCCTAACATACGCATAGGCTGTTGGATCGTCTAATTCTAAACTAATTCTATAATTTTCTATGGCCTCTTCATACTCACCCAAAGCTTCTAGGGTTTTGGCTTTTTCTAAATAACCACCTATAAAATGTTCATCAATTAAAACGGCATAATCAAAAGCAATTAAGGCTTCTTTAAATTGATTTAAAATAAAATGTTGCCTTCCTAATTGATGCCAAGCAACCTCACAATATGGATTTTTATCAATATAAGTATTTAAATAATTGATGGCTTCTTGATGCTCTTTTTGCATATCAAAACAGTATACAATATTGTACAAAGCAGAATAATCTTCGTAATCAACAGCAATACATTTCGTAAAATTTACGCGTGCGTTTTCAAAATCGTCTAAGTATAAATACTCCATTCCCATCAAAGACCAAACATCAACTTTATCTTCTGCAAAAGATAGTGCTTTTTTTAAATGCTCTATGGCATCTAAGTGATTTCCAGATTTAGATGCTATGGTTGCTTTTTGAATAAACACCTCATCATTATTGGGTGCTATATGTTCTATCCTTTTTAGTAAATGTGATGCTTTATCTAATTCATTCTCAAAAATAAATAATTCTACCTGAAGTAATTTTAAATCGATAGATTGTGGATGCTGCTCCAAACCCAAACTTACTGCCTTTTTAGCTAAAGAGTGTTTACCAGCATCTAAATAATAAATAATAATTTCCTCAAACTCAACCAAATCAAAAAAATATACTGAATTGGTTTTAAGCATCGATTCAAATTTCGTTAAAGACATAGCCATTTGATCAAAATAATTAATTAAATGTACTGTTTCTTAAAGTAAAAAAAAGCCTATATCAATCTTTGTTTTCAACAATTTAATTAACATTATTCGGTTTTTTTAGCTTTCTTCTTAAAAACTAAAAGTTTACAACATTATGTTATCTCTTTTTTTTTGTAATCGTTTACTTTAATTGCATTAATTATAAACCAATGTTATGCTTTACGTTTTTTAAAAAACTTATTTGTAGTCATAAATTTTTACAGAACCATTAATTTCCCTAATTTTGATTTTCAATAACTATCAACTAAAATTTGATAGGTTTCTTATGAGCAAAAAAACCTTACTTAACTCAAAAGATATTGAAATTATTCTTCACAGATTGGCTTGCCAACTGATTGAAAATCATAATGATTTCTCCAATACTGTTTTAATTGGTCTGCAACCACGAGGCGTATATTTGGCCAATAGATTGGCAGATCTGTTAAAAACAGAATACCATATAAAAGATTTGCAACTAGGTTTATTAGACATTACTTTTTATAGAGACGATTTTAGACGACGAGATGAACCTTTAGCAGCCACTTCTACAAAAATTAATTTTTTGGTGGAAGATAAAAAAGTGGTTATTATAGATGATGTATTGTTTTCTGGAAGAAGTGTTAGAGCGGCTTTAACTGCAATTCAATCTTTTGGAAGACCTAAAAACATTGAGCTATTGGTTTTAATTGATAGACGTTTTAGTAGGCATTTACCCATTCAACCCAACTATAGAGGCAGGCAAGTAGATGCTATTAACGAAGAAAAAGTATTGGTTTCTTGGAAAGAAACAAATCAAAAAGATGCAGTGTATATAGAGCAGAGATAAGATGGATAAACTAAGTGTAGATCATTTATTAGGTATAAAATATCTAAATGCAAACGATATCAATTTGATATTTAAAACTGCAGATCATTTTAAAGAAGTAATCAACAGACCTATAAAAAAAGTACCCTCTTTACGAGATATTACTATTGCCAATTTATTTTTTGAAAACAGTACAAGAACAAAACTCTCTTTTGAGTTAGCTGAAAAAAGACTTTCTGCAGATGTTATAAATTTTTCTGCAGGACAATCTTCTGTAAAAAAAGGAGAAACACTTATTGACACCGTAAATAACATCTTGGCCATGAAAGTAGATATTGTAGTAATGCGTCATGGCAATGTTGGTGCAGGTGTATTTTTATCTAAACATGTTGATGCTAAAATTGTAAATGCAGGCGATGGCACTCATGAACACCCAACACAAGCCTTGCTAGATTCTTACTCCATCAGAGAAAAACTAGGCACTGTAAAAGGCAAAAAGATTGTTATTATTGGAGATATATTACACTCTAGAGTAGCGCTTTCTAATATATTTGCACTACAATTACAAGGAGCAGAAGTAAAAGTTTGCGGACCAACTACATTAATTCCAAAGTATATTTCTACATTAGGGGTAACAGTAGAAACCAATCTTAAAAAGGCTTTAGAATGGTGCGATGTTGCCAATGTATTACGAGTACAGCATGAAAGAATGGATATTAAATATTTTCCATCAACAAGAGAATATACACAACTTTTTGGCATCAATAAAGAAATTTTAGATCATCTAGATAAGAAAATTGTAATTATGCACCCTGGGCCAATTAATAGAGGTGTTGAAATTACCAGCGATGTAGCAGACTCTAAACAATCTATTATTTTAAATCAGGTTGAAAATGGTGTGGCAATAAGAATGGCAGTGATTTATTTACTCGCTCAGCAGATTAAAAGATAACAAGAATAAAAATCGTATTCATGCAAATCATAAAAAAAAATAAATACACGTTAATTTCTTCGGATGAAAACTCGTTTACAGATTTCTATGCTTCGTTTTTAAATACCTTGCCACAGTTAGAAAAAGAGCACATTATTATTGAAATTTCTAATAAAATTAACATAAAAAAAGAAGATTTTTTATTATTTTTAGCAACAGCAGAACAAAAAAAAGATAGTGGCACATCTTTTGTTATTATAAATGCCATGGTTAACGTAGATGATTTACCTGAAAACTTAAACATTGTTCCTACTTTAATTGAAGCTGAAGACATTTTAGAAATGGAAACCATGGAAAGAGAACTCGGATTTTAAAGCCCAAAGAATGAATAAAAAATTACTTTTTATATTTTTTTTATTATTTACTTTAGTTAATTTTTCGCAACAAAAGCCAATTGCTGAATTATCTGCAGTACCAAATCCGTTTACAAATTCTACAAAAATAACTTTTAAAGCAAACCATAAAAGTCAAGTTGTTTTTACCGTAAAAAATGTTTTAGGAAAAACAGTACATACCCAAAAAATTGAAGCTTTAAAAGGAAAAAATTCAATTCCATTTTTCAAGGGTGACTTAGCTACAGGAATATATATTTATACCCTACAAGACAAAAAATATTTTATTTCTAAACGTTTTGTAATTCAATGAGTTTAAACCTTACTATTTTAGGTTGCCATTCTGCAACCCCAAGAGCTAATGCTTTTCCTACAGCACAGTATTTAGAAATAAACAATAGGCATTTTTTAATAGATTGTGGTGAAGGTACTCAGCGACAAATGCGAAAATATAAAGTGGGTTTTACTAAAATAAACCATATTTTTATTTCGCATTTACATGGCGATCATTTTTATGGTTTAGTAGGTTTACTATCTACTTATGGTATTTTAAGTAGAGAAAAAGAATTGCATATTTATGGGCCAAAAGGCATTAAAGATGTAACACTTTTACAACTTAAAATTTCTCAATCGCATGCAAAATATCCTATTATTTTTCACGAATTAACATCTAAAAAAAGCGAGTTAATTTTGGAAGATGAAAAAGTAATTGTAAAAACAATTCCTTTAAACCACCGTGTTTATACAAATGGATATTTGTTTACCGAAAAAGACAAGCCTAAAAAACTGCATATAGACAATATTAATAATTACGATGAAATAGATAAAGCAGATTATAATAATATTAAAGCCGGCAAAGATATCACCTTATCAACTGGAGAAATTATTTCTAATTCTGAATTGACATTGCCTCCCAAAAAACCATTAAGCTTCGCATTTTGTAGTGATACTGTGTATAAGCCAGATATCATTCCAATTATTAAAAATGTAGATTTATTGTATCATGAGGCTACTTTTTTAGCAGATAGAGCAGATTTAGCAAAAAAAACAAAGCATGCAACCTCTAAACAAGCAGCCCAAATTGCTAAAGATGCGGCTGTTAAACAACTTGTTATTGGGCATTATTCAGGACGATATAAAGATATTTCACTATTTCAAAAAGAAGCTCAAGAAATTTTTACAAATACAGAGCTAGCTGAACCTGGTAAAAAATTTAAAATTAATGCGAACCAAGAAGATAAATGCCTTATATAATCAAATTTTTGAGACATATCCTAATGTAGAAATTGAGGAGCATATCAAAAAATTAATTGAACTCGATTTTTTCTATCCATACAACGCTACATTTTACTGCATCACAAATACGGTTCATCAAAACTTTGAGTATGTCAGTAAAAATTTTAGTGCATGCACTGGTTTGTCTAGAGAAAAAATGATGCAAGGGGGTATGGATTATTTCTGGTCTCTTTTTCATCCTGAAGACATTAAACTTTGGCTTAAAAGCTTACACAATTTAATGACGTTTACCATGACTGAGTTAAATGACGAACAACGTAAAAGAATGAGTTACACTTGGAATTATCGCATTAAAAATGCTAAAAACGAATATGTAAATATCATTCAAAATACAACTCCTTTACAATTTGATGAAGCCAAAAAACCAATTGTAGGTATGGCTCATTACACTGTTTTAAACGGTAATGTGGCTATGGATATTTGTGCAAGTGCAAAATACTTAAACGAAAACAACGAGTACGAAACATTGTTTTATCAAAATGTATCTAATGCCAAGTTATTAGGGCTTATTAGTAATAGAGAACGAGATATTATTAGATTAATTATTACAAAAAACACAAGTGAGGCTATTGCTAAAAAACTAAATATTAGCATACATACTGTAAATACACACAGAAGAAATATTTTAAAGAAAATAAATATCAACTCTACATACGAATTGATTAGTTATTTTAAAAGTAATCCTAAATTATTGTAAAACTTATCTACCATTTATTTTCAATACAATTTAAAAAAAATGAGCAGATATAGTAATTCGTTTTAAACTCAACTAATAAGCCCAAGAAATTAATTAACGTAAAAAATGGGTAAAACAAACAATATAAAAGCAAGATTACTCATTATGAGTATTGTTTTATATTAAACAGACTACTACTTTTGTGTGATATTCTTACAGGATAGATTGGTTTATTCTATTAAACAAAAGCGATTTATATAGCACACACAATATTTGAAGAAGAAAATGAAATCTCCCAAACAGCCAATCTATCTTGTTTTTTATTTAAAATTGATTAGTAGATAACAACACCAAAGTACACGCAATTTCTGATTCAATATTATTTTCTTCTAGCAATTTTACAAACTTTGTATTTTCTGTTCCTGGGTTAAATATGACTCTTCTTGGTTTTAAACTTATAATATAATCGTAATAGTCTTCTTGCCTTTTAGGGTTAAGATATAAAGTAACCGTGTCAATATTTTTATAGGGTTGTTTTTCATCATCAATAATTACATCTAAAACCTTCGCTTTTTTTAAACCCAAAGCAACAGTTGGTACTTTTTTGCCTATTAACTTTTTAATAGCCATATTAGAATATCTATTAGGGTTTGTTGATGCACCAATAACTAATGTACTTTTTTTCATGTTGTTAATAATATTTTGAAAAGTATTACGCCTATAACAAAGATAAACTTTTAATAAAAATTACAGTACTGAAAACAAACAGGTTATTTATGTTAAATCAATATTTACAAAACTGCAGCAACTAAAAACCATGAATTTATAAGATATCTTTATATTGTGTTTTATTTGTCCCGTTTAAAAATTATCAATTCTGATAATTAAAAAGATATAATATACGAAGTTAAAAGTCCATTTATTTTTAAAATTACACCATAATATCTTGCTAAAATAAAACCAATAAACAAATCTATTTTTTACCTATTTCCATTTTAAAATATTAAATATAAAAACTACTTTAGCCTTCATAAATTGATGAAAAAAAAGAACCTAAACAAGGTTTTTAAATTATTAAAAAATATTATGAAAAAGATTTTAACTTTATTTACACTATTGATTATAGTTGTAGGCTGTGGTGAAGACAACAAAGAACCCGAAAAAAAGGGAGACTTAAATGTTAAGGTTGTTTTGAATAACTTTCAATTCATCGAAAATGCAGAAGTTTACACAGATCCAATATCTCACCAAGGCACAACAGATCAATTTGGCAGTGTATTATTAAAAGGTTTAGATGTTGGTAGCTATGAGGTTTTTGCTGGCTATGAAAATATAGGTACAGGTAAGTCTGTAGTAAATATTAAAGCAGATGAACTCTCTGAAGTTACAGTTAATATAATACCGGGAATTAATGTTGGTATAGCACCTACAATTGAAATTATTTTACCCTCAATACCTGCAGAATTTTCAGAAGATGAAACTATAAACTTCAGTGCTGTGGTTCAAGATAACGATACCGCAAATGAAACGATTAAAGTAAGTTGGACAAGTAATTTAGATGGCGAATTAAATTCTGACTCACCAGATACTTCTGGTAATGTTGCGTTTTCTACCAAATCCCTTTCAAGAGGCATACACACCATTACTCTAACTGCATTAGATACAGACGGATATAGCGCTAGCAGAACCATAGAAGTTAGCACATTAGCGCCAAAATCAATTACACTTTTAAGCGCTGCTAAAAACCAAGGTAAAATAGATTTGGAGTGGGAAAAGTATGCCAATTCTGATTTTTTAAAATACGAAATTTACAGAACTAATGCCGATTGTAATATAGAAAACGCCCAATTATTAACTACAATTACCAGTGCTGAAACTACTAGTTTTACAGATAACCTGCCTCCTTTTGAGTTTAAAGTGTGTTATTATGTTAAGATAATTAACTCAGAAAACAACTCGAGAAATAGCAATACAATTGGGGTAGATTCGCCAAGTGGATACATATTTGATTTTATACCTTATGACATGGTCAAACATCCAACAGAAGATTTTATTTATCTTTTAGATCGATCAGGAAAAAGACTTTTGAAATTTGATTATATCAATTTAACATTAGTAAAAGAAATTAACTTGCAAGGAACCATTGGTTATATAGCTATTGGAGATAATGGTTTTGATGTCGAAATTTATACCCCAAGTGATGATGGTTGGGTTTACGTTTACGATGCAAATGATTTAAGCTTAAAAACATCAATTAGTACAGGACTAGAAAATGCATGTGTAGTAGTTAATGGTTTAGGGCATGTAATTGTATCTGTAGCTCCATCTCCATGGTGGGAAAGACCAGTGAGAACTTTTTTAAGAAGTAATGGTTTGTACATTGATGGTAATGGAGATTTTGAAAGAGATCGACTAAAAATGATACCTGATAAAAACGAAATGATCTCTATTTCTACTTCTGTAAGTCCTATAGATATGGAATATTTTAAGCTTTCAAGTACTGGTACTATAGATATTCATAAAGATGATAGTTATCATGGAGACCACCCACTAGACCCAAAAATCTTTAGAATTTCTAATGATGGTAGGTATGTAATAACATCTGACCAAGGTGCTGTGTATTTGGCAAATGAATCAATGGAATACAAAGGACAACTTCAAAGAGGTGCTTTAAATTTTTCTGATTTTGCTTTTAGTGATGATGGATCTATAATCTACGCAGCAACTAGTAACAGAAAATCAGTACAAATTGGCAATTATCCTTCATTGATTAGAAACAACGAAATTTTAACAAAAGGTTTCCCTCATTTTATTATAAAAGATGGAAATCGAATTATTTCGCTAAGCAAACAGTTTCAAAATTCTAGCAATGCTGGTATAGAAATTATACAGCTTTAGAACCTAAAAAATACACAAAAAAAGAAGCTGTTTAAAAAGCATAAAAACGTATCATTTATACTGTAATAAAGAAATCTTATTTATTGATATTAAATGTATAGATTTTTCGACTTTACTAAAAATGACATATAAATCTGCTTTTCAAACAGTCTCTTTTTTATTATTTATCTTAAATATTTTTACCAACGAATAATAACTGATCCCCAAGTAAATCCACTACCAAAAGCAGCTAAAACAACTAAATCATTATCTTTAATTTTTCCTTGTTCCCAAGCTTCTGTTAAGGCAATTATTACAGATGCAGCTGTAGTATTACCATATTTCATAATGTTGTTATACACATTATCATCTGACAACCTGAACTTTTTTTGTATAAACTGTGCAATTCTCAAATTGGCTTGATGTGGAATTAACATATCTATATCTTCTTTTTGTAAATTATTTGCTTGTAAACCCTCTACAATTGCTTCAGAAAAACGAGTTACAGCGTGTTTAAATACAAACTGCCCATTCATATAAGGAAAATATGAAACATCATCAGGATCATTAGCTTCCATAATTTCTGGCACCCATCTACCAGTACTTGGGCCTTCTAACATTAATTCTCTTGCATGTTTTCCTTCTGAATGTAAATGCGATGATAAAATTCCCTTTCCTTCTTCTTCGCATCTAGATAAAACTGCAGCTCCTGCTCCATCACCAAAAATGACAGTTACACCTCTACCTCTAGTTGATTTTTCTAACCCCCCAGAATGGTTTTCGGCACCAATCACCAAAATGTTTTTATACATTCCAGTTTTAATAAATTGATCTGCAACTGACATCGAATAAATAAAACCAGAACATTGATTACGTACATCTAAAGCACCAATAGTTGACATTTCTAACATATCTTGAATCTGAACACCTCCACCTGGGAAATACATATCTGGACTCAAGGTTGCAAAGACAATAAAATCGATATCATCTTTGGTTAAACCAGCTCTTTCAATCGCTATTTTTGCGGCTTTAGCACCCATAACTGCTGTGGTATCTCCTGTCTTTGGATCTATCCAACGTCTTTCTTGAATTCCTGTTCGTTCTTGAATCCATTCATCAGAAGTTTCCATAAACTCCTTTAAATCGTTGTTGGTAACAACGTTATCTGGCACGTAATAGCCTAAACCAGTTATTTTTGAGCTGTACATATCTTTATCTTTAGTTAATTATTTGTTGCAATAAGCTAAAATAAGCAATTTTATACGGATAGAAAACTGACGAAATTCATCAATTTATGTCATCTTGTCACAATACAACATTTGGTATTTTTTTTGACTACTTGTACAGCAGAATATAAATATATGTTGATGTCATTTTGAGCGAAATAAAATGAAGTCGAAAATTTCTTTTTAGATTTCTCCATTAAGTCGAAATGACAGAAAATAACAAAAACTAAAATAAACATAAAATTATGAGCAAAGGAAACATTAATGTATCAGTAGAAAATATTTTTCCACTGATTAAAAAATTCTTGTACTCTGATCACGAAATCTTTTTACGTGAATTAATTTCAAACGGAACTGATGCAACTACCAAGTTAAAACACTTAATTTCTATAGGGGAAGCACAAACGGAATTGGGTGATGCAAAAATTGAAATCAGTATTGATAAAAAAGCGAAAACCTTAACGATTAAAGATCAAGGTTTAGGAATGACTGCTGATGAAGTTGAAAAATACATCAACCAAATTGCATTTTCTGGTGCTGAAGAATTTTTAGATAAATACAAAGACGATAAAAACGAAACTGGTGTAATTGGACACTTTGGTTTAGGTTTTTATTCTGCTTTTATGGTTGCTGATAAAGTTGAAATCATTACAAAATCGTTTAAAGATGAGCCTGCTGCACATTGGACTTGTGATGGTTCTCCAGAATACACTTTAGTTGAAGCTGACAAATCTGACAGAGGAACAGAAATTATTTTGCACATTGCTGAAGATTCTACGGAGTTTTTAGAAGAAGGTAAAATTAGAGGTTTATTAACCAAATACAATCGTTTTAACCAAGTGCCAATTAAGTTCGGTACTAAAAAAGTTAACGACCCTACTCACGAACCAAAAACTACAAAAGATGCTGAAGGTAAAGAAACTACAGAACCTCACAGACAGATTGAAGTAGATGATATCATCAACAACACAAATCCTGCTTGGACAAAAAAACCAGCAGATTTAGAAAAAGAAGATTACGATAATTTCTACAGAGAATTGTATCCAATGCAGTTTGAGGAGTCTTTATTCCACATTCACTTAAATGTAGATTATCCTTTTAATTTAACAGGTATTTTATTCTTCCCTAAGTTGTCTCAAAACTTAGACATGCAAAAGGATAAAATTCAATTGTATCAAAATCAAGTTTTTGTTACTGATAATGTAGAAGGTATTGTTCCTGATTTCTTGCAAATGTTAAAAGGTGTTATCGATTCTCCAGACATTCCATTAAATGTTTCTCGTAGTTATTTACAAGCTGATGGCGCTGTAAAAAAGATTTCTGGTTACATCACTAAAAAGGTAGCTGATAAATTATCTTCATTATTCAAAAAAGACAGAGCTGATTTTGAGCAAAAATGGAATGATATCAAAGTAATTATTGAATACGGAATGTTATCCGAAGATAAATTCTTTGATAAAGCTAAAAAGTTTGCTTTATACCCAACAGTTGCAGACACTTACTTTACGTTTGATGAGTTGATCGAAAAAACAAAAGATACACAAACAGATAAAGATGGTAATCATGTAATTTTATATGCTGCAAATAAAGACGCACAACACAGTTACATTCAAGATGCTACTGCAAAAGGTTATGAAGTATTAATTTTAGATTCGCCAATTATATCGCATTTAATGCAAAAATTAGAAACTTCTGGTGATGGCAAAATTAAATTCTCTAGAGTAGATGCTGATCATATTGATAATTTAATTAAGAAAGACGACAACGTAATTTCTAAATTATCTGATGAAGAAAAAGAGAAATTAAAGCCCGTAATTGAAGGTGCTGTAAACAACTCGGCTTACACAGTTCAATTAGAAGCTATGGACTCTAACTCTTCTCCATTTATAATTACTGTACCAGAATTTATGCGTAGAATGAAGGAAATGCAAGCTACTGGAGGTGGTGGAATGATGGGAATGGGTAATATGCCAGATATGTACAACTTGGTTGTAAATACGAATAGCCCACTAGTTTCTGAGATTTTAGCTGCGGATGAAGACAAGCAGAAAGGTTTAATTTCTCAAGCTTTTGATTTGGCAAAATTATCTCAAAACCTTTTACATGGTGAGGAGTTGACGAACTTTATCAAACGTTCTTATGAACTAATTAAATAATCGTCATTACGAGAAAGAATGACGAAGTAATCTTTTCCTCATAAAGAGATTGCTTCAATCGTACCTCATTCGCAATGACTGAAAAACTAAAACCTCTTTGTGTAAACAGAGAGGTTTTTTTGTTGTATGTAAAAGGTTTTTCATAGTAATTATTTATTTTCGCTAATTAATTTCCTTTTAATATAAAGACTTCTGCAAAAAAACAGCTTAAATATAGAAAATAATAAAAAAACTTTGCTCTTTGCTATGAAAACAAAAAAAATAATTCCCTACATAAGTACTTTTATTTTACTTTTAATTGTTGGTTGTTCTTATAATTTTTCTGACGATTATTTTATTGATATAGAAAGGCCTAATACTGATGGTAATTCAATTATTATAGATGATTTTGAGAATAATGACACCATAAATATCAATAGAACCTTAAACTATAGCATTAGTTTAAAGGATAACCAGCATCAACTTTCATCAAAAGTATTTCTTAATGATGAGCTTATTGCATCTAATACAAATGCTGACAATCTATCATTTAATTTAACACCTTCAAGATACGAAGATGGAAAACATTCAATTAAAATAGAGTTTAGTTTTACATCTGGCTCAGGCAGTATAAGAGATCAATCTCAATTAGAAAATCTTACAAAAAACGAAACTTTTAAATTTGTAGTAAAAAGGAAACCTTCTAATCCGCCATCAGTAAACAATGTTAGTATAGAAAATGGTAGTATTAGTATAAAATGGAATAAACCTAACAATCATGACTATGAAGAAGCTTTTTTACATTTAAAGTTCAAATACTCCGAAAAACGTATTCCTTTATCAGATGCAGCTTTAAGTCTAAGTGAATATGTAGATACTTCAACGATTCTTTTAACGGGTCCAGAAAATTCATGGAGGCAAGACATAGCTTCTTACGTTGATTATTCTATACTATATAAAAGTAAATATGAAGAATTACAAGGTGCTCCAAAAAGAATTACGTTTAATCCAGATTGGATAAATCTAAAGATATCTTACGTAAATTCTGAAAGCTATAAAATTAAATGGGAAGCATATCCACTTTATAATAATGTTAAAGAACTTACAATAGGTTCTCACAATACCCGATTTAATGGTTCAACCACTGGAGGCGAAAAAATTATTAACGAACCATACATTTTAGGTAATAAATATACAGCATCAATAAGTTTTGATGATTTTAGTGTATACTTTCTTACAGGTGAAATTCCTTTAGATGAAAGTTCCTTTAATTTTTTTGATGTTGATCTACACCAGATAAAAGAAATGATTTACAACCCTTTCAATCAAAAATATTATGCCTTGGTTTTCAGAAACAATACGCATTATATTTATGAGTATTCTGAAGAAATGGAATTACTAAGACAAAATTTCATAACAAATGATGATCCATATACAGACTTTATAGCCCTACAAATATTTAATTTAAACCCTTTAAATGGCAATCTTTATTTAGAAACTAGAAATGGATCTTTTGAAATAGACAAAAATAGTTTAAATATTATAGAGCAATACATAAACACAGATACCGAAAACTCATACCTAACTATTTTAAGAAACGATATTCTATACAAGTATAATACTGCAACTTATAAATTATATCTTGAAGTTAAAAATATGAAAACAAACAACATAATTTTTTCTGGTAAACTAAATGCTAGGTTAGGTACATTTGCTGCTTATGGTGGTACTTTATCTAATGACGGAAAATACTTGAACATACCAGATTATGTTGCATCTAAATCTACTATTTACGAAATTTCAAACGACAATCTTATAAAAATCCTAGATTTTAATGGAACGCCTACAGTAAAATTTTACGACAATAAAGTACTCTATCAACTAAATAAAGAAGTATATTTAGTTAATTTAGATTCTAAATTAAGCGAATCTTTTACAAGTGCTTTTGAAAGAGGAAAAGTTAGTTATGATTCTGAATCCAATAAAATATTATTAACAGAAGATGATGGAATAGCTGAAATTTTTGATTTACAGCTTCAGAATTCGAAAACATTTAACTATGAGGTCCGTAAAGATGAGCGATCCTATCAAGAATATCACTATCTTTTTTTACAAAATAACAGACTTTTATATACAAAAGGATTATTTTTTGATAATTACTAAAAAAAGACTTCTATGAAAAATATAATTTTTGTTATAATATTATTAACTTCTTTGAATTGTTATAACCAAAAAGTTGAATTATTTTTTGATGTAAATGGTGGTATTTTAACCAACTTACCCTTAAGAAAATTCCACAACGAATTAGCCGATGACATCCAATTTAATGGAATAAAAACAACAGATAACTTTAACTATAATTATGGATTTTCTGTTGGTTTTAAAGTTAATAGTATAAATACATCCTTCTTTTTTAGTCAAAAAGTGGCTGGTAGCAAATCTTCTCTTGCAGATTATTCAGGATTTGTTTCGTTAACGAATGAAATTAAAGGCAATACTTTTGGAGCATATTATGAAAAAGAGATAAAGAAAATAGGAAAAGGACAATTACTTCTTGGTATAAAAGGTGTAATTACTTTTTCTGATTTAACATTATCCAATAAAAATTCCATAATAACTAATACAGAAGAAGTTTTTATTTTTAAATCGATTGATTTTGGCTCGGGATTATTACTATCTTACAAAACGTATTTTAACAAAATTTTTATCAAACCCTTTTTAGGCTTTGACGCTTATTTTGGAGGTAAGTTAAAATTTGAAGAAATACCTGACGCCCATTTAACTTTTGAAAATGGAAGTGATGTAAAAACTGGTTGGACAGGTATAAATGGTGGAATAGGAATTGGGTTTATACTTTTTTAGCAACAAAACATCAATCAAAATTGTTTTCACACACATCTTTTAACTGAAAAATCTTGTTTTTTGGGTACAATTTTAAATCTTCAAAAAATTTGGTAAAAAACCTTTATCCTTTAGTTTCAGTTCACTAAAATTTGTACATTTTCACTTTTAAATTAAAGCTAACATTTATCATTTTTGTGCAAAAAACTTAATAATAGTTTTGTGCTTTATAAATTATAAAGCATTTTAAAAATGAAAAGAAAAGTAGTTACAATTGCTGTAATCTTAATAAGTTTGGTTAACTATGCACAAAATCATCATGACAACTTTAAGCATTTTAGAATTAGTCCGGTTATAAGCCACACCTATATACCAATGGCTTCTATTAATGGTAATGAAACTGTTATTGTGCCTTCGCTAGGTTTAGATTTAGAATATTGGTTTACAGAAAAATTAGGTTTTGGTTTTCACAACGATTTAGAATTGTTAACTTTCGAGGTTGAAAAAGATCAACAACTTCTGGTTGAAAAAGAATTTCCTGTAGTGGTTACTATAGATGCTCTTTGGAAATTTTATAAAGATTTGGTATTGGTTTTAGGTACTGGTTTAGAGTTTGAAAAAAATGAAAACCTATTTATAATTAGAACTGGTTTAGAATATGAAATTGAATTTGGTAAGCATTGGGATATTGCCCCAACAGTTTTTTATGATTATCGTTCTAATAATTTTGGTACTTGGTCTGTAGGAATTGGAATTGGAAAACGTTTTTAACATAACATTGAAAGTAAAAGATATTATTGGAAAATATACTATTGTTGGTAGCAATCAAGATGCTTCTGATGAGACCTATAAAGGCGAACTTTTTTTATCTTTAGACAATAGTAAAAGAGTTATCGCAAAATGGATTATCAATACTAACCAAGTACAATTTGGTAACGGTTTTTTTAAGGATAATATATTAGTGATTAACTTTTATTATAAAAATGATGATCAAAAGATATTTACAGGCACAGTTGTTTACAAATGCTTAACTAAAGATATTTTAGAAGGTTTTTGGTTTGAAGAAGAGGGAAACCCACTTTACTTAGGATCTGAAAATTGTTTTAAAGTTAATACTAATGTTATCAATTAAAAACTGGTTTTCATTTTAATAAGCTCTTCAAAAGGAAAAACATTACTCAGCACATTTCTTTCAGATCGTGTTTGATATTTTGATAATAATTCTTTTTGTAGCTCTATTTGAGAAAAATATTCTTCTATATGTTTTAAATACATAATAATATTAGACTCAAGGTATATCATATTCTCAAACTCAGCCTCATTTAATAAAAATCGTGCCCCAGCTTTTACCGCATATTTTAAACCTTTATTGCGGCTATTGTCTAAAATAAATATATTATCACTAGCATTTGCTTGTAACTTTATTTTATTTAGCGCCTCAGTAGTTTTATCTGTACTTGCATTATTTACCAAACATATCTTAAAATTATTTTTATCTAAAAAATCTAAAATTGGGTTTGTATCTATAGTTTGCGCGTCATTATTGAAAATAATAATAATTCCAGAATGCATTATAAGGATTGTTTAATAGTTAATCTGATTATTTTTTTGTTCAAAGCTATCTTTTCTTAAAATTAAACTACACTTTAGGGTTAGATTTGTTGTGATAAATTTTCGTATCAAAAACAAACTAAAAAAATTGCGTACTAATTTTTAGCGTTTAATTATTAAAAAACCATCTATTTAATTTTTTTAAGCTCAACTGTTTCATTGGGAATGTAATTACCTAATGATTGATGACATTGTGCTTTTAATAAGGTTACCGAAGTTAATATTAAAATTAATAGTTTAATTTTCATGATAGTGGTATTTATCACAAAATTAAAGACTAAGAGAGGTATTTACACTTTTTTTCGACTTTTACGTTTTAAGTGTAGACAAGATGTAGTTTAGTTTAGATTAACTTATAACAAATCTAAACGTTTCATTAATTCTGGTCTTTTAGATCTACTTACAGGTATTACATCTTTCTTTATCAACACACTATTATCTTCAATATCAATAATTTTTTTAACATTAATAATGTAAGACCTATGCACTTTTAAAAATAATGAATCTGGTAGTTTTTCTTCAATTTTTTTTAAGGTAGAGTGTACTGTATAATTTTTATCTTCTGTTTTAATTTTTATGTAATCTCCTTGAGCTTCAACAAGGCATATACTAGGTAAATCAATCTTAATTAAACGTCTATCAATATTTACATAAAAATCATTAGAAACATCTTCGGTTTTTGAATCTGCTTCTTTTGTTTCTATTTTTTTACTTTTAGCTTTGTATATTGCTTTTTGAAAACGTGAGGATTCTATTGGTTTTAAAAGGTAATCTACAATAAATTCATACTCAAAAGCTTCAATAGCAAACTTTGGATCTGAAGTAGTTAAAATAATTTTTGGAGGATTTTTAAGTGCTTTAATAAAATCTACACCATTAAAATCTGGCATATGAATATCTAAGAAGATTAAATCTACAGTATTTTCATTTAAAAACTTCATGGCTTGAATGGCATTGGGAAAATCTGCCACAATTTCTAAATCATTTATTTCATCGCAGAGTGTTTTAGTGATAACTCTTGCCATTTTCTCATCATCTATAATAATACACTTCATATAGCTAAATTTTTTTTAATAAAACAGGTAATAGAATTTATTGTTTTTATGGTTGCAACTCTTTGAGATACTTTTAACTAGATGCAATTAAAAAGCATGTGTTTGCCTAATTTATATTCTTTTAGCGTTCTAAAGTACAAAATTTATACTTTAAAATATATATTTTATGATACTAAATTTTAATATTAAAAACGTTATTTTTATTTTTTTAAGAACAGACCACATCTTTGTTGTAGAAGCTTTTTTTTATTGACCTTCTTTACGCATATATGTTGACATCTGTTAATTAGAGATATATGCAATTATTTTTTAATAGTGAAATAGAATGTAGTGCCTTTATTTAGTTCTGATTCTAGCCATATTTCTCCTTTATAAATATCTACAATTTTTTTTACGATAGATAAACCAATTCCAGAAGAATCTTCTGATTTTTTTAGAGATTGAAATATTTTAAAAATTTTATCAAAATGCCTTTGCTCTATGCCTATACCATTATCTTGAATAGAAAATTGATAAAATGATTGGCGTTCTATAAAATCGATATTAACCACTCCTTGGTCTTTATTTATAAATTTTATGGCATTACTTATTAAGTTTTGAAACAGTTGTTTAAACTTTGTACTATCACCTTTTACAATAGGCAATTTTTTTAAAATATTTATAGAAACATGGTCTGGAACATATAAAACTTGTATAAGTTTTTTTACCAATTTGTTTAAATTAACTTCTTTGTCTTCTTTAATTTCAGAATCTATACTAGAAAACTCAAGTACATCAGAAATTAAATTCTCCATGGTTTCTAATGTTAAATCTATATCCGAAAAATTTTGCAAGGTTTCTGCATCAAATTTGCCATCGTTGTCCATTTTTATCCAACTGGTTAATGCTGCGATGCTTCTTAATGGCGATTTTAAATCGTGCGAAACAATGTGTGCATATTCTTTTAACTCTTCGTTGCTTCTCTTTAATTTATCAACTAAATCTTTATTTTTTTGTTCTACTTTTATACGTTCTCTTAAATTTATAGCACTTTTAAGCTGAAGTGAAACTAAATTTGCAATATTTTCTATGGTACTTACCTGATCTTTTGTAAAATAGTTTTTACTTTCATGTTCAGCATCTATAACTCCTATTATTTCGCCATCATTAATAATTGGTACAGTAATTTCAGAAAACCTAATGTTATCATCTAAAACATACCGAGCATCTTTTGAGGTGTCTGCAACAATTTCAGAAACTCCTTTAAGGGCAACACTACCAACAATACCTTTACCCATAGGTAAAATAATTTTGTTTTTTATGGTATTATCTGTCGTCTTTTTATCTCCATAAGCAGCAATCTGTTCTAACGTTTGATTTTCTTTATCAACTAAATAAATTATACAATCTTTAGTATCTAAATAATTGGCTATATTTTTAGACATTTCCCAAGCAATTTCATTGATGTTTTCTTTACCTAAAACAGATTTTGCTGTATTATTGACTAAATCTAAAATAAGTTGTTCTTTCCTTTGTTTGGTTACATCTCTTATAATGCCTTGTGCGGCTATTGGTTTTTTGTTTTTATCATAAATGATACTAGAATTAATATTTACCCACTTTATTTCATTTCTTTTTGTAATAACTCTAGAAGAAAAGTCTGAAAACTTCCCTTTTTTGGTGAGTTCTGCAAAAGAATTTAGTGCGTACCTATAATCATCTTTATAAATAAATTCTGGAAAACTGATAGGTTGTTTTGTTAGTTTAAAACCAAAAAACTCTTCAGCAACATCATTCATTTTTAAGATGTTACCATTAATATCTATAATTAAATATGCATCATTAATGTTTTCGAAAACTCCTTTTAGTTGTGAGTCTTTTTCATCTAATAAGAGTTCTAATTTATTGTTTGCCTCTTTTAACTTTTTAGAGGTATTAAAAAGTGCTAAAGATTTATCTTCGAGTATTTTTTCTGCCTGTTTACGGGCTTTTTTTTGACGTAAAAGCGCTCTCTCTAATATATCTATTTTATTTTGACTCACTATTTTTATTGATTAAAAACCGAACTTCTGTACCATCTTCTTTAATTTTTTGAAGAACAATTTCTGCGGTGCTATTAAAGTGTTTGAATGTTTTATTCATTAAACCCAATCCAAAATGATGCATAGCTCTGCTAGATTTATAAACCATTGTCAAAGAATTTTCTGTTTTCTTTTCTACAATAAAAGTTGGTAGCTCTGCATCTGGATAAATTTTTCTAACCTCTATATGGATATGATTTTCGATAGATGATAACATTTCTATAGGGTCTTTATAGGTTGCTAAAAGCCCTGGATAGTTGGCTTCTATAATACTAAAAAAATGCTCTGCATAGACTAGTAATAAATCGTCAATTGAAGCGCCTGTATTTGCGCTTAAATTTTGTAAAAGCTGTAGCATTTCTCCAAACTTATAGGTACCTATAGCAGTATACACACCTTCTGATTCGAGTTTAGATTGTTGAATAATTTTATCCACCATTTCTACCCCAAATTTATCTTCTACTAACTCTAAAAATTCAGTAAAAATTATTCCTTTCATATTTTTTTAAGGTTTTAAAAATTCGTTAAAACTCCAATACTGCAAAACAGCATGAATTTTTGATTGATAATCTTCATATTTTAGAGGTTTTATTACATAACCTGCAATACCTAATTTATAACATTCTTTAACGTCTTTATCGTGGTCTGAAGTGGTTAATATAATAACTGGAATGTGCATATAGTCTTCATTACCCTTAATTATTTTTAAAAATTCATTACCATTAGTATCTGGCATGTTTAGATCTAAAATAATTAAATCTGGTAAATCTTTTTCTATACTAGCAAGCGCTTTTTTTCCATTACTTGCAATAGTTAAATTATAATTATTAAGTTCTTTTGGAATAGATCTTTTTAATTTCATTACCTCAATATCATCATCTTCTACCAATAATATTTTAATCTTATTTCTTTGCATGTAAAATAATTTAACCGAACAAAAATAAGTTATTTTGTAGAAACTTTATTTTTGTACTGCTAAAGTTAAATGAAGTATAGGTAAAAGCATGCTTTAATATAGACGAATGTGCTATTATTTATTGCTTTATTAATGACAGGTAGAAGCAGCATCTGCTGCAACCTCTACAATTTCAGCCGGAGAAATATAAGGTATTCCTAAACCAAGACCTCTTAGTATAAAAAGAGCGCCTATAAAAACAACCATAGTTGGTATAGCTTTTTGAATATTTTTTTTAAAATTACCTTTGGTAAAGTTTCCTAGATATACAAAAGCAGTCATTAAAGGAATGGTACCTAGCCCAAAAAGAAACATATACAAACTACCTGTAAATGCATTTGAGGTTGTAATTGCTCCAAAAACTGCCATATATACCAAACCACAAGGTAAAAAACCGTTTAAAAAGCCAATCGTAAAAAAGGTGTCATTTCCTTTCTTTTTTAGTTCTTTACCCAAAGAATTTTTTATTTTAAGCACAACAGTACTTATTTTTTTTGAAACTGATAATTTTTGAAGAATTTTAGGGAAAATAATCGTTAAAATCATTAAAACACCTACAATAATAGAGAGTTGTTGTTGAAATCCGAAGAAATAGAATCCTTTTCCTAAAAAACCAAATAACAAACCTATTAAGCTATACGTAAACAACCTACCTAAATGATAACTAATAATTTGAAAGAAACTTTTTACCGAGTTTTGTCTATCAACAGGTAACATAAATGCTATTGGGCCACACATGCCAATACAGTGAAAACTGCCCAATAAACCAAATATGATGGCTGATACTAACATTCGTTTTTTATTTTTTTACAACTGTTTTGCTTATTGTAAAGTAAAGCTTATTTAAATTAATTTTTAATAGAGATTGTTTAATAAATCAATTCTTTTTTTACCAAATAATTGATATTTTTATGTTTCCATAATATTTTTATGTTCCAGCGACCATCTAGTAAACGTTGTTCAGGCACGAGCAAATATGGTTTAGAAGTTGAAATAGGAATTTCAAAATCTAATTGTTTATTAGATGGTCTATATAGGAACACTTTACCTTCTATTTTTTTTGATGAAAAGTTTTTTGGGAAATTAATTTTTATCCCTTCTTTATTTCTTTCAATTTTTATGTTTTCTTGTAATGCATTGGCATTTTTTTCTGCATTAATTTCTTCTTGATAATTTAATTCTGCTTGGTAATATTTGTCTGTAACTAAATCGTGACTGTAGGTATTGTCTGTACTCATTGTAATTACAAAATACATTATAAAACTTATAAACCCAATAATGGCAATTGCTATTCCTGTTCCCCAATTAAATTTCATAATTCTTTGCTTTTTTGAGATTTCTCCTGTCGATGAAATAACATTATTATTATTTAAATTATTAGAATTATTTCCAACTTCTAACTTCTAATGTCTAATGTCTAATGTCTAAAATTATCGATAACTTCTTGGTCCTAAGAAATTTGTTACTGTAGTTTCTAATAATCTATCGCCGCTAAAAACTCCTATTTCTATATCTATATTATCATCTTTTAAAGCAGCTGCATTTAACTCTATAAATAAAGTTCCTTCAGCCAAACCCTGCTTAGGTACTACAAAGCTATGATTAGACACCAACTTTATTTTACCTTTATGCGATAAAATTTTATAACTTACATCTTCAATATCTTTTGTAGTTTTATTGATAACTTTATAGGTGTACACATTACTAATTATGTTATTCTCTTTGTGTTCATACAATTGCCCTGGTAATCTTAGTATTGTAGCTTCTACATCATTTCTTAGAAATAACATTCCTATTAAAATTCCAACTAAAATTAATAATACTGCTGAGTATCCTTTCATTCTAGCACTAAAATGGAATGGTTTTTTCTCGGCGATATTTTCTTCACTTGCATATCGAATTAAACCTTTTGGCAGGTTTACACTTTCCATGATATGATCGCATTCATCAATACAAGCAGTACAATTTACGCACTCTAATTGCGTACCATTTCTAATATCTATACCTGTTGGGCAAACTACAACACATTGTTTACAATCAATACAATCTCCTTTTCCTAATGCTTCTCTATCTTCGTTTTTCTTAAATTTAGAACGTCCTTGTTCTCGCTCACCTCTTTTATAATCATAGGCAACGTTTATCGTTTTATTATCTAATAAAACCCCTTGTAACCTACCATAAGGACAAGCAATAATACATACTTGCTCTCTGAACCAAGCAAAAATAAAATAGAAAACCCCTGTAAATATTAATAAGGATATTAGGGTTCTAATATTATCTAAAGGATTACCTGTAATGTAACTAATTACGGTATCGCCACCTATTAAATATGCCAAAAAAACGTTTGCTATAAAAAATGAAATTAGAAAAAAGATAAACCACTTTAGCAGTCTTTTTCTAATTTTTTCGGCATTCCAAGGTTGTTTTTCTAAACGAATTTGTTTTCCTCTATCACCATCAATCCAATACTCTATTTTTCTAAAAACCATTTCCATAAAAATGGTTTGTGGACAAATCCATCCACAGAAAATTCGACCAAAAACCACTGTAAATAAAATTACAAAAACTACACCTGTTATCATAGAAATAACTAACAAATGAAAATCTTGTGGCCAAAATGGAAATCCGAAGATATTAAATCTTCTTTCTAAAACATTAAATAATAAAAATTGATTGCCATTTATTTTGATAAAAGGAGATAACAATAAGATAGCCAATAGCAAATAGCTTACATAGCTTCTATATTTATAAAATTTACCACTCGGCTTTTTAGGAAAAACCCAAGAACGCTTACCATCTTCGTTTATTGTACCAATACTGTCTCTAAATTGTTCGTTCTTGGGCGCTTCCATACTTACCAACTACTACTATTACTAAATCACTTTTTTATCTATTCTTGCCATATTTCTCCTTGAGGAGCTTTTGCTTTTGCGGGTTTGGTACCTTGTAAAGACAATACATAACTAGATACTTTTGCAATATCTTCTGGTTTTAAGGTTTTATTCCATGCAATCATACCTTTACCATCTCTACCACCTTCAGAAACTGTATTGTAAACGTTTTTTATACCACCACCTAAAATCCAGTATTCATCTGTTAAGTTAGGTCCTATTTGCCCTCCTCCATCAGCTAAATGACAAGATGCACAGTTTAAGTTAAAAATTGCTTTTCCTCTTTTTAGGTCTGAGGCATCTGTTAACAAGGTTAAATTAGCTACATCAAATACATCTGGTGAAGAGGCCTTGTATTTATTAATTTCTATTCTAGCTTCGGCAACTGCTTGTTGATACTCCATTTCAGGAGAATCGCCACCTAATACATGAAAACGTAGCAGATACACAACTGCAAATACAATAGTTGCATAGAACATATATACCCACCAAGGTGGAAGTGAATTATCTAATTCTTTAATGCCATCATAATTATGATCTAAAACAATTTCTTGTTCTTCTTCTATGGCTTTGGCTTTTGTCCAATTTTTTAATAATTTTTGTATCCAAATATTCTCTGGTTCTGGAACAATACCATCTTTTTCGTTTTGTAACTCTTTGGCTTTAGTTATCGCCATAACACTTACAACCTCTTTAAGTACAAGTACTGCTACAAAGCCAATAAGCGCTATCCAAACTAATGGGTTTTCATAAATATTTAAAGGATTTTTATACGCTGTAAAGGCATTTACAAGGGCAAAAAATGTTACTAAAACAAATAGTATATAAACTGTTGATTGAATCTTTTTTTTCATTTCTAAAATTTTTAATGGTCTAAAGGAATGTTACTAACCTTATTGATATACTCTTTTCTTGCAGTAAACACCCACCAAAATAAGGCTACAAAAAAGGTAAAGAAGATAACTAGTGATATTAGCGGATATATTTCTATACCCGTAATACTTTCCATGTGATTTTTTACAAACTTTAACATCGTCTTATTTTTTTGAAATTTGTTGTTCGTCTTTTACTTTTATATCTGTTCCTAATCTTTGTATGTAAGCAATAAGGGCTACAATTTCTCTGTCTTTCATTTCTACAAAATCTTGTCCATTTTCTTGTGCATATTTTTTATCAGCTTCATAATTCTGAGCAAAATCAGGATCTTGATATAAACTTTCTTCGATTTTCTTTCCTTGAGCATCCATTGATTGTTGAGCGTTTGCTATTTCTTCTTCAGAATACGGAACACCCAAAGTAACCATTGCCTCCATTTTACTTTCAGTATTAGATTTATCTAATTTATCTCTTACTAACCATTTGTAAGAAGGCATTATAGACCCTGGAGACGTACTTTGTGGATCGTACATGTGGTTTAAGTGCCAGCTATCATTGTATTTTTGACCCACTCTATGTAAATCGGGTCCTGTACGTTTACTTCCCCATAAAAATGGATGATCGTACACATATTCACCTGCTTTAGAATATTCTCCATATCGTTCTACCTCACTTCTAAAAGGACGAACCATTTGTGAGTGACAACCCACACAACCTTCTCTAATATATAAATCACGTCCTTCCAATTCTAAAGGAGTATAAGGTTTTACGCTACTAATTGTAGGAATATTTGATTTTACCAATAATGTTGGTATGATCTGCACAACACCACCAATTAAAATTGCAACTGTTGCGTATATGGTTAATTTGATTGGTTTTCTTTCTAACCAAGTGTGGTAACCCTCTCCTTTAGTTCTAAACTTAGAAACTTTTGTTAGTGCAGCAGCTTCTGCTAATTCATCTTCTACATCACTACCAGATCTAACCGTTTTAACAACATTGTACAACATTACAATTGCACCTATGATAAATAGTGATCCTCCAATTGCACGCATCCAATACATAGGGATAATTTCATTTACAGTTTCTAAGAAATTACCATATGTTAAAGAACCATCTGGGTTAAACTGTTTCCACATAGAAGCCTGTACAAAACCAGCCACATACATTGGTAAAGCGTACAAAATGATTCCTAATGTACCAATCCAAAAGTGAAAGTTTGCTAATGCTTTAGAGTACAAAGTTGTTTTAAACATTCTCGGAATTAACCAGTATAACATACCAAAGGTCATAAAACCATTCCAAGCTAAAGCACCAACATGAACGTGAGCAATAATCCAATCAGAAAAGTGTGCAATTGCATTTACATTTTTAAGAGATAACATTGGCCCCTCAAAAGTAGCCATACCATACCCTGTAATGGCAACAACCATAAATTTTAAAGTAGGGTCAGTTCTTACTTTATCCCAAGCTCCACGTAAAGTTAGTAATCCGTTTATCATACCTCCCCAAGAAGGTGCAATTAGCATTACCGAAAAAGCTACCCCTAAATTCTGCGCCCAGTTTGGTAAAGCTGAATATAATAAATGGTGTGGCCCTGCCCAGATATAAATAAAAATTAAAGACCAAAAATGTACAATCGATAATCTGTAAGAATATACAGGTCTGTTTGCTGCCTTAGGAACAAAATAATACATTAAACCTAAAAATGGTGTTGTTAAGAAAAATGCTACTGCATTATGGCCATACCACCATTGTACTAAAGCATCTTGAACACCTGCGTAAACCGAATAACTTTTTAAAGCACTAACTGGTAACTCTAAACTATTAAAAATATGCAACACTGCTACAGTAACAAACGTTGCTAAATAAAACCAAATGGCCACATACAAATGACGTTGTCTTCTTTGTAAGATGGTCCAAATCATATTAGCACCAAATGCAACCCAAACAAGTGCAATAGCAATATCTATAGGCCATTCTAACTCGGCATATTCTTTTGAAGTTGAATAACCTAAAGGTAGAGTAATTGCGGCTGCTACTATAATTAATTGCCATCCCCAAAAATTAAAATTACTTAAAAAGTTATTTGCCATTCTTGCTTTTAACAAGCGTTGTAGAGAGTAATAAACTCCTGCAAAAATTGCATTACCTACAAAGGCAAAAATTACTGCATTTGTATGTAATGGTCTTAAACGCCCAAAACTTAACCACGAAATTCCCTCTGTAAGATTAGGGAACAAAAACATAAAAGCCAGTAGCAAACCTACTGTAAAGCCTACTATACCCCAAAATAAGGTAGCATAGATAAACTTTTTAACGATTTTATTATCGTAATAAAACTGTTGCATTTCCATAATTTAGTATTTAATTCTAGTTGATTTTCTTATTTTCTTTTATCAATTCATCATCAAACAGCATTCGCACTGAAGGCGTGTATGAATCATCATACTGTCCTTTTTTTACTGAATAAATAAATGCAATAAAAAATACAATGGCCACTAAAATACTTAGTGTTAGTAGTAGGTATATTACGCTCATATCTTGCCTGATAATTTGATAGGTCAAAGATAAATGTGAATGTTTTCATAAAATATGACATTTGTCATAATTCAAGATTTAAGTAAAAAAAGAGAATATTTATAAATAAAAAAAAGTTCTTTCTGTTATTTTTAAAATTAAGTTAATAGACTTATAATCAATTCAACTACACATACTTTTTAATAATAGGTAGGATGTTCTACTTTTACTTAAATCAAACTAAAAAAAAACTTCAATAAAAAATAACAGTCTTTGAATGTATAATTTTTATGTAAATTGGTAGTATCAATAAAACAAAACATTTTGAAGATATATAATTCCCTTTTATTTAAACTAACAGTACTACTTACGTTATGTTTGTTAGCTTGTTCATCTAATTTAGAAACAACTACTACTCAAAACACTGATGAAACGGAAGAACAAATAGTTTTTTTATCTGGTGCTGATTTATCTTACGCAAATGAAATGGAAGATTGTGGTGTTATTTATAAAAATAAAGCTAATGTTACAGAAGATGTTTTCCAAATTTTTAAAAATAATGGAGCAAATATTGTGAGAGTTAGACAATGGCACTCTCCTAATTGGACCAATTATTCTAACCAAAAAGATGTAGAGAAATCAATAAAAAGAGCTAAAAACTCTAAAATGGCTGTACTCTTAGATTTTCATTATTCAGATGATTGGGCAGACCCAAATCAACAAATAGCTCCAAAAGCCTGGTTGCCAATTATAGACAATTTACCAATTCTTGGAGACTCAATTTACAACTATACTTACAAAACATTAAAAAACTTAAGTATCCAAAACCTATTACCAGAAATTGTTCAAATAGGTAATGAAATTAATATTATGATTTTACAGAAAGACAATACCTCAACTGAAATGAATTGGTATAGAAATGCCTATTTACTTAATAAAGGAATTCAAGCAGTTAGAGATATTGCTGCTCATCAAAATAAAAAAATCGATATAATGCTACATATTGCGCAACCCGAAAATGGCTTATGGTGGTTTGAACAAGCTAAAAGTAATGGCATTATAGATTTTGACTGGATTGGACTTTCTTACTACCCAAAATGGTCTAAATACAATCTCAATCAAGTTTCAGAAGTTTTTAAAACACTAAAAGAACTTTACAAAAAAAAAGTTATGGTTGTAGAAACTGCATACCCTTTTACCCTAGAAAACGCCGACGATGCTAATAATATTTTAGGAAAAGATGCTATTATAACTGGATATGAAGCAACACAACAAGGACAATTAAATTATCTGTCAGACTTAAAAAAAGCAATTAAAAATGGTGATGGATTAGGACTAATTTATTGGGAGCCAGCATGGGTTTCTAATAACTGTTCTACAAGATGGGGAAAAGGATCTCATTGGGATAATGCAACTTTATTTGATAAAGAAGGTAAACCAACTCTGGGTATGAATTTCTATAATAGCAACTAACATATTGTTTATAATACCTCATAAGCTAATTAAAAATATGTTAAGGTTAGCAATCATTTAGTAAGCTTAATACATTTTTTGTAAATTGTAAAATAAATTTAAAATCACTTCTAATGCCAAACTATACACTAAATATTAACGGAAAACAACGCACTGTAACCGCAGATGAAGATACACCTCTTTTATGGGTTTTAAGAGACGAACTTAATTTAGTAGGCACAAAGTTTGGTTGTGGTATTGCTCAATGTGGTGCTTGTACAGTGCATGTTGATGGTGTTGCTACAAGAAGCTGTCAAATAAAAGTTTCTATTTTAGATGATTTAAAAATAACTACTATAGAAGGTTTGTCTAAAGATGGTAGCCATCCAGTACAAGAAGCTTGGAAAGAAATTGATGTACCACAATGTGGTTATTGCCAATCAGGGCAAATTATGACAGCATCTGCTTTTTTAGCAGAAAATAAAAACCCATCTGATGAAGAAATTAGAGAGGCCATGCATGGAAACATTTGCAGATGTGCTTCTTATAATAGAATTCAAAAAGCAGTAAAAGTAGCTGCATCAAAATTATAATACCCCCTAAATCATCTCGATTTTATAAAGCGCTAACCTTACAATACTCATTATCATACAATGAGAATCCCAAAAAAACTACAAGATGAAATCTCAAATCAATACAAATTTTAGCAGAAGAAACTTTTTAAAAACCTCTGCTTTAGCAAGTGGTGGCTTATTAATAGGCTTTAATTTTTTACAAGCCTGTAAACCAGATGCTAAAATGCCTGTAGACATTGCTAGCTTAAATTTTAATGATTTTAATGCATTTATTAAAATTTCTGATGATGGATATGTTACCATTTTTTCTCCAAATCCAGAAATTGGTCAAGGTGTAAAAACATCCATGCCCATGATTATTGCAGAAGAATTAGATGTAGAATGGAAAAAAGTAAACGTTTCTCAAGGCGCTTTAGACACTAAAAACTTTAAAAGACAAGTTGCTGGTGGTAGCCAATCTATTCGTCAAAGTTGGAATGCTTTGCGACAAACAGGCGCAACTGCCAAACAGATGTTAATTAATGCAGCTGCCATAAAATGGAATGTTGACGCCACAACGTGTTCGGCATCAAAGGGAATTATTACCAACGCAAACGGCGCAACATTAGGCTATGGAGATGTGGTAAAAGAAGCTGCTTTATTAGAGGTTCCTGAAAACATAAAATTAAAGGATATAAAAGAGTTTACAATTATAGGTAAAGATGCTATAAATGTAGATATTGACAAAATTATTACAGGAAAGCCATTATTTGGGCTAGATTACAAAACAGAAGGTATGCTGTACGCGTCTGTTTTGAGACCACCTTCTTTTGGGCAAGTTTTAGCATCTTTTGACGCTACAAAAGCCAAAACAATTTCTGGAGTGGTAGATGTGATAACCATAGGCGAAAAAGCTAGAGATTTTTTAGATAAAGGCTATGTAAGTTGGACAGTAGCTTTAAGTAAAAGCGATAAAATTGTTGTTTTAGCAACCTCTACTTGGGCTGCAATAAAAGCTAAAAATTCTATCAATGCAGTTTGGAAAAATACTTCTAAATTAGAAAATACAGAGTTTCATCACCAAAAATTGATTGAAGTTTTAGACAACAAAAAAAGTAATGTACTAAGAGAAGATGGTAATATTACAAAGGCTTTTAAAGAAGCAGATACTGTTTTAGAAAGAACATATTCTTCTCCTTTCTTACCTCATAACTGCATGGAACCTATGAATTTTTACGCCAATGTAACCTCCGAAAAAGTACATTTGGTTGGCCCTACTCAAACACCTAGTGAGGTTCAAAAATCAATAGCCGTACTTTTAGGCAGAGAAAAATCAGAAATTAGTGTAGAAATGACTAGAATGGGTGGTGGATTTGGCAGAAGATTGTATGCTGATTTTGCCCTAGAAGCTGCAGAAATATCGAATAAAGTAACAAAACCAATAAAAATGGTTTCTACGAGAGAAGATGATATGACTACAGGAGTTTATAAACCCTCAGTAAAATATAGAATTAAAGCTTCTCTAAAAAATAAAACGATAACAGGGTATCACTTAAAAGAGGCTGCTATAAATAATGGCATGTATGGTTCTATTGCAAACTTTTTTCCAGCAGGTTGCATCCCTAACTTTAAAGTAGAAACAGCTACTTATAAAAGCAATATAACCACAGGGGCTTGGAGAGCGCCTTACACTAATTTTTTAGCTTTTGCAGAGCAAAGCTTTTTTGATGAATTAGCCACAGAATTAAAAATAGACCCTATTCAGCTGCGTTTAGATTTGTTACAAAAGGTAAGAAACACTAGCGATAAAAAAATTCAATATTCTGGTGATAGAATGATAAACACCATTAAACTGGTTAGAGAAAAAGGAAATTGGGGCAATTCTACAGAAGGTGTTTATCAAGGTTTTGCTGCCTACTATAGCCATAATACTCATGTAGCAGAAATTGCTGACATTATTTTAAAAGATGGTTTTCCTGTGATTCAAAAAATAACTGTTGCTGTAGATTGCGGAATTGTAGTAAACCCTACTGGTGCCAAAAACCAAGTAGAGGGTGGTGTTTTAGACGGAATTGGCCACGCAATGTTTTCTGATTTTTCTTTTGATGATGGTAAGCCTCAATACAAAAACTTTGATAAATACAGATTAATTAGAATGCAAGAAACACCAAAAGTAGAAGTATATTTTGTAGAAAGTAATTTATCACCAACAGGTTTAGGCGAGCCTGGTTTGCCTCCTGCAGGTGGTGCAGTAGCCAATGCAATACATGCTGCTCTTGGCACACGTTTGTATCAACAACCATTTATTAATCAATTACAAAAAGAACGTATTTTAGGGTAACTATATACTCTTATTTATACGCTTATAATATTGCTTTATAAGTGATAAAAATCATTCTTTCTAGTAAGATTCAGTAATAGTTTTGTGGTATAATTTGTGAACGATGATAAAAAATAATCATTTATGTATAGGAAAACAATTCAACTATTTAAAAAGTTTAACAGACGATGAAAAAAAATCTTTTTTTGAAAAAAGTAAGCTCATTAAACTAAAAAAAGATGAAATTGTGTTTTTAGAACATGATCGTTTAAAAAACTTATATGCCATTTGTGAAGGTGCCTGTAAATATACTTTTATAGATGAAAAGGGTAAAGAACACATTACCAAAATTTTAGGTAAAGGAGATGTTATGGGTAGACGCTCTTTAGTTACTAATAAAGGAGCTTTATTTACGGCAACAGCTATTTCTGACACCATAGTATATGCTATTAATAAGAAAATTATTTTACAAAGTTTAGAAAATAATAATAACTTTTGTCAAGATGTTTTAAGAGGATTTATTTTTGATGCCGAAGATGAAGCCGAAAAAATAGTTTACTTTAAAAATAATAGAAAACTAAAGTTTCGATTAGCAGGTTTACTACTTTACTTATCTAAAAAATTTGCCACCGACAAAAAAGGATGGTTAAACGTAGCGCCTAAAAGAAAAGACATGGCAAATATTCTAGGTACAACTAGCGAATATGTAATCTCTTTATTAGGTTCTTTTAAAGATAAAAATTATATAAGCCTAAAAAGAGACAACATAAAAATCAATTCAGAAGAAAAGCTACTTATATTTATCAATTCTAAATAAACACCATTAAACCTATAAATTTGTAGGTTCTATTTTAACTAAGCCATTATATTTGTGTAAATCTTAATTAAGATAGATTTATGGCACAAAATGAGCAAGAACAACGTTGTGAAAACTGCATAGTTAGGCAATTTAATAATTTGCGTGCTTTAAGCAAAGCAGAACTAAAGTTAGTTTCTGATGCAAAAGTGACAAAGAGAATTAAAAAAGGGGAAACGATTTTTGAAGAAGGTGAAAAATTAAATGGTATTTTCTGTGTTAGAGATGGGGTTTCTAAAGTTTCTAAATTGAGTTCTAATGGAAAAGATCAAATAGTAAAGTTAGCCACTAAAGGAGAGCTTTTAGGACAAAGTTCTATAATATCTGAAGAAGCTTCAAAATTAAATGCAACTGCTATTTGTGATATGGAAGTTTGTTTTATACCCAAAGAAAAAATTGCAACACCTTTACAAGAAAATCCTAAATTTACCATGAGCGTTTTAAAAACAATGGTAAAAGATTTAAATGAATCTAACGAAAACATTCTTAGGTTATCTCAAAAAAACGTAAAACAAAGAATGGCACAAGCATTATTGTATATTAAAAATAATTATGGAGAAGATGAAGATGGTTTTTTAAAACTAAACTTATCTCGTGAAGATTTAGCAAATGTAGTGGGCACTGCAGTAGAAACCTGTATTAGAAATATTTCTGTATTCAAAAAACAAGGCTATATTAAACAATCAAAGAAAAAAATAGCCATTGTAGATCCTAAAAGATTAGAACGATTTATAGAAGATTTCGATTACTAATAGTAATTTTTATACTTATTTAACTTACCTGACAAAAGTCATTTTTTGAACCTCATTAAGATATTAATTTTACATCAGTAAAATAATATGAAATGAGAACAACTGTAATCATAGAAAATTTAAAATGCGATGATTGTAAAAACACAGTTGCTGCTGCTATTACAAAGTTTAAAGGAATAAGTAATTTTAATATTGATATTTCTACTGGTAGCTTAAGTTTTGAATATAGAAGCCATAATGCAATGGAAGGATTACGTTTTCATTTATCCAAAATTGGTTTTCCAATTACAGAGGATATTAGATTAATTAAAAATAGAGATACAGATCCAGATTATTTTCCTTTTGAAGAGCACCTTTAGACCTTTGTTTTCCCTCAAAAAATAAAAATTTTGTACTTTCTCCATTTCAGTATAAATGACATTCGTTTCAAAGAATAAATATTATAATGCATTAATAATCAGTGGTTTTTAAATCTAATCCAGATTAAATAGAACTAATTTTTTATCATTTTGAATATTGTAAAGTTAATATCACTTTTTGATAAAAATTATCCTTGTAAAATAAACATCATTTGAGATATTTTAAGTGTAATATCTATATTTTTTCAATTCTTTATAAATTGAAATTTGATATAATCCAAATAAGTAAAACCTATCTACAAAATGATTTTTTAAAATCAAATTCTATTAGTTAATCTACAAAAACCAACGCATCTGGCACATCACCTGTACCAATTGTACTTACAATTTTAAAAGATTTCATATCAACTACTTCAATTTTTTTGGCATTTGAGTTTGATATAAACGCATACAAACCATTAGGATGCATTAATATATTAACCGGACGTGGAGTGTGGTATAATATTTTTTCTAATAAGGTTGTTTTACCATGCAACATTATGGTTTTAATTTTTTCTTTAGATTGTTGACTAAAAATATCAATACTACCATCAGTAGCATTTGCTACAAAACAATGCTTACCATCTACAGAAAACTTTAATTTTAAAGATTCGTTTCCAGAACTAATAGTATTTACAACTGTATTGGTTTTGGTATCTATAACTGTTATTATATTTTCTTTTGTATTTGTAACCCATATTTCTGAACCATCAGGAGTAATATCAATTCCTTTTCTACCAATTCCACAAGAAATGGTTTCAATAACTTTATCATTATTTAAGTCGATAACACTTACAGAACCCGAATTTATATTGGTTGTATATGCAATTGCTTTCTTTGGATGAAGCACAGCAAGATGACTCTTTTTTTGATTGGTTTCTAGTTCTTTTTCTACTTCTTCAGTTTCAATATTTAACACAAGTAGTTTGTTGTTTACATAATCTACAACCGCTACTTTGTTCGCTTCTGGATACTGAACAATTCCATTAATTTTTATGTCATCTTTTAAATCTATTGTTTTTTTAACTTTATTATCCTCTGTATCAATAACTTTAAGATCAAAACCTACCTCTGAACCATAATTGGTAAGCACAATATTTTTACCATCTGTAGTGGCTACAGCTTCGTGAGATAACATATCAATAGAAGTTTCTGCGATTTCTTTTCCTGTTGATAAGTTAATCACTTGCACCTCTTCACTTAACTTACTAACTATGTATAATTTACCACTAGTACTTATGGTATAAGAAGGTAATCTAAAAACTAGAATAGAAATTCTTAGCACTATAAATAACAATCCAAAGAAAAGGATCAAGAATTTTAAACGCTTCATCATTTTTCGTAACAAATATTTTTTATTAAGCTGACAAATTTAGTTAATTAATGCTAAGCCATCAGGCATTTGCCCTACTTTAATACTACTTACAATGGTAAAACTATTCAAATCAATCACCTCTACTCTACCAGCTGTAAAATTTGAAACAAAGGCATACTGCTCATTAGGATGGAATAATATACCTACTGGACGTGGTGTGTGGTAAATTACTTTTTCTAGAATATTTTTTTTACCAGGTATATGGATAGTTGCTATTTGTTTTTTTGATTTGCTATCATAAACAGAAATTGTACCATCAGTAGCATTAGAAACCAAACAATATTTACCATCTTTCGAGAATTTTAAACGCAAAGGTTCTTTTCCTGTGGGCATAGTGTTTAGCGTTTCGTAGGTTTCTGTACTTAAAACATAAACCAAATTTTCTTTGATATTTGTTATCCAAAGTTCAGCGCCATCTGCTGAAATATCAATACCTTCTACCTTATTAGAAAACGGAATAACTTTTACAACTGTATCTAATTGAATATCGATAACACTTACAGAACCCGAATTTATATTTGAAACATATACCAATGGTTTTTTAGGATGCTCAACCAATAAATGGCTAAACTCTTGTTGAGTTGCTATTTGCTTTTCTAACTTCCCTGTTGCTACATTTACAATGGATAAATCATTGCCAATATCTGTTACAACTGCTACTTTATGATGTGTTTTAAGAGGAATTATTCCATGAGGTTTTGAGCTTTTTCCCAATGATATTTCATGAAGAACCTCATTATCTTTTGGATCAATTACAGTAACATTGTTGCCATTTTCGTTGGATGAGCCATAATTAGTAACTACCAATCTATTCAAATTTTTAACAAATGCGGCTTCATGCGGTTCTACAGCAATAGGGAGTTCTTTGAGTTCTTGCCCTTTATTTAAATCGAAAATTGTAACACTTTTACTTACTTTATTTACAACGTATAAAATTCCTTCTGTTTTAATGGAGTAAGTTGGTTGTTTTACCAAATAAAAAACTACGAATCCTAAAACAAACAATGCACAAGCAACAATTACTGCTTTTAATTTTCTCATATAATATTTGATTTAAATTGCTCAATTGCATATTTACAGGCTCTAGCTGTAAGTGCCATATAGGTTAACGACGGATTTTGACATGCTGATGAAGTCATACAACTTCCATCTGTGATAAATACATTTTTAACATCATGCATTTGGTTGTATTTATTTAATACTGATGTTTTAGGATCATTCCCCATTCTAGCAGTTCCCATTTCATGAACCGCAGAACCAGGATCTGGACTTGTTCTATAACTGCCTACATTTTCGAATCCTGCTTTTTTGAGCATTTCTTCGCTTGCTTTAGTCATATGTTCCATCATGGCTTTTTCATTTGCTCCATATTCAAAATGCACTTTTACAAGTGGTAATCCCCATTGATCTACATTATTTTTATCCAAAGAAATTTTATTTTCATAATAAGGTAACACTTCACCTCTACCACCTAAAGAAATTTTCCATTTTCCAGGAGTTTCTAGTTGTGCTTTTAATTCAGCACCAAAACCTGTTGTGGGTTTAGATTGCCAATTTTCTCTTTCACCTTTACCTTGAATTCCATAACCTCTTACAAAATCATTGGTTTGAGTATCATTTCCTAAATTTTGAAATCTAGGAATGTAAATGGTTCCTGGAGATCTACCTTTATAATATTTATCGAGTAAACCGTTAAAAGTTCCGTAAGTACCTTCATTTACGATGTGATCCATTAAATTATGACCAATTTGAAGACTAGAATTACCTAAACCATTTGGAAATGTTTCTGAAACCGAATTTAATAAAATAGAAGCTGTACCTATTGTTGAAGCATTTAAGAAAATGATTCTGGCATAATAATTCATCTCTTTTTTTGTAACTGCATCTATTATGGTCACTCCTACAGCTTTTGCTGTATTTTTATCGTATAACACTTCTTTTACAATAGAATTTGCTCTCAATGTTAATTTACCAGTATTATTAGCATCTACTAATGTTGATGTGTTACTATTAAAATAACCTGAATAAGGGCAACCTCTACTACATAAATTACGGTACATGCATCTACCTCGTCCTTTTTTGTACTCGGTTAGATTTGCAACTCTACCATTAATAATTACACGATCTGAATATTGTTTGCTAATGCTTTCTTTGAGATGCTTTTCTACAGCATTCATTGGAATTGGTGGTAAAAAAACACCATCTGGTACATGTTCTAATCCTTCTAAACTACCACTAACACCTACATATTCTTCTACATAATCGTACCATTTTTCTAAATCTGCATATCTAATAGGCCAATCTATTCCATAACCATCTTTTTTATTAGCTTCAAAATCGATGTTTCCCAAACGATAACTTAATCGCCCCCAAGTTAAAGAACGACCACCAACTTGATAACCACGTATCCATTTAAATGGTTTTTCTTGAATGTATGGATGTTCTGAATCTTTTACGTAGAAATCTTTATTCCCAGCATCACAATGGCTACTTTGTATGGGTCTTTCTTTTAATTCTTCTTTTGTTAAATGGTTTCTATATTTAAAATCCCAAGGATCATTAGAAGATGTTTTAAACTCTTTATCTGCACCACGTTCTAAAACCAATGTTTTTAGTCCACCTTCTGTAAGCTCTTTTGCAGCCCATCCTCCACTAATACCAGACCCAACAACAATGGCATCAAAAGTGTTTCTGTTAGTTTGTGTTTTCATCATAATTTTATCTTGTTGCCCAAGCTTTTTGGTTCGGTTGTAATTCTGTAATTGCTATGTATTTTCCTGGAGCTGGATCATAAGCCAACAGTTGTGTTGCGCCAATTTCTGACGTACAATATCCTTCTATTGTTAATGCTTTTAATATTTTAAAAAAAGATCTTCCAAATATTTTGTTATCAATTTTAGTTAATAAACTATTTGGGTCGCTATCTGTATCCAATTTTTTTAGTATTGCTGTTTTTTGTGATAACGAACAGTTTTCAAAAGTAGAATTATAATCGCTTTCAGCTGTTTCTTGAACATCATTTAAACCATTAAAAAATGTGTTGAATTCTTTATTTGATGAACATGCTTCCATAAAATCGATAATATAATCATGCACTTTAGCTTCTTTTGCACCAGGAGTATCTGTGGGTGGAATAATAACATCTACCAATTCTGCAATTAAATTTTTATGATCTACAAGGCTACCTCTATTTGAAGTACCGTAAAAAAAACTAATCCCTTTAAAGGAAGCAAAACTAATCCCTGTAATGGCTAAAATACCTCCTATTGCTTTTCTTCTATCCATAATTGATTTTATTTTTTGTTACTAAATTCCCTTTTTTATGCCGCTCTTTTTGATCGTTCCCAATTTACAGATTGCGATTTTTTTAGATAGCGAAAGAATCCTAAAACAACCGATAAATTCATGATAAAAAAGTAATAAGGAACAAATAATAATTTAATTCTTGTTTCTCTATTTTCTAAGAACCAACCTAACAATGCAGCTGCATAAAACAGCACTTGTAACCAAAAAAACACAGTGTATAATGATAGGGTAAACAATCCTTCTTGTATGGCTAATATAGATAAAACAGGTATTAACGCAATTAAACATAAAGGTGTTAAGCTCCAACGTAAAACACGATGAGAAATATATTGAAAAGACAATGTACCGTATTTAAAAACATTTAATAAAGATCGTAATCTTACAATAGATTGAATTCCACCAGCCGAAATTCTAATTTTACGTTTTAGTTCTTCTTTTACATTTGCAGAAGCAGTTTCTATAGCATACGCATCAGGATCGTATTGAATGGTATAGCCATCTTGTGCAACTCGTAAAGAAATGATAAAATCATCAAGAATGGTATCTTTTTCTACGTGTCTATACAATTCAGTTCTAATTGCAAATAATTCTCCAGCTGCACCAACAACAGAATACAATTCTGCATCCCATTTTTTTAAGGTAGATTCATATTTCCAATACAAACCTTCACCAGCACCAGAAGCCACATCAGCTTCTTTATCTACAATTCTTTTTTCACCAGAAACACAACCTACTTTAGGATAACTAAATAAATTCACAATACGTCTAATAGATTGTTTGCCCAAGTTGGTATTGGCATCACTAAAAATTACAATGGGCGTTTTTACGAATTCCATACCACGATTCATCGCTCCAATTTTACCATTTCTTGCATCTAAATGATAAACGTTAGTATTTGGATAACCTTGCAACAAATCTGGTGTACCATCATCAGAACCATCTGTAACCCAAATAATGTTTAATTTTTCTTTCGGATATTCTAATGCTAACGAATTTTTCATTTTAGCTTCTACATAATCTTTTTCGTTATACGCAGCAATAAATAAAGTAACTTCAGGTTCGTAACTGGTATCAATAGCCTTTTTTTGCCCGATATTAAAAATCCTTCTGATTTTAATAATTGCGTATAATAATATTCCATACCCCACATAAGTATACACTATGATGAATAATAAAATCCAAAAAATAATTTCTAATGTTTCCATATTATTTTACTTTTTCCCAAACCTTAGTTTGATGGTTATACTGTTTTAAAACTCTTGCAGGATTACCTACAGCTACAGAATATGGTGGTATATCTTTAGTTACAATACTACCAGCAGCCACTATACAATGTTTGCCAATAGTAACACCAGCAACTACCACTACATTTGCACCAATCCAAGAATTATCTTCAATTACGATGGGTGAAGTAGATACTCCTTGTACATGAATTGGCACACTAATATCTTCGTAATTATGGTTTAAACCAGAAAGTGTGATGTTCTGAGCAAGTCTAATATCATTACCAATAATTACAGGTCCAATAATAGTATTACTTAAACCTATTTTGGTTCTATCTCCAATAATTACGTTTCCTACTCCATTGTTTATGGCCGAAAAATCTTCGATAGTTGAATCTTCACCTAGTTCAAATTTATTCCAAGGCACAACATCCATTCTTGTTCTTGGTCTTACAATTGCTCCTTTTCCTTTTTTGTGATAAAAAGGATTTACAAACCATTTGATCCATAATCTTGGTCTTGTTTGCTTAGGAATTAAGATAGACCAATGCACTAATTTTTTAATGCGTTCATTCGATTTTATTTTTTCTTTTAATCCCATTCTATACTGTCTTTGGTTGCTTTAATAATTGACTCGTAAATGGCTTTTACATTATTCTGCCAAGTATGACTTTTGGCAAAAGCGATTCTATTTGCAATGAGTTCATCAGAATTTTCGGCTAAAGCTTTTTCAATTAACACTACATAATCTTCTTTGGTTTCGCCCAAATACACATTTTCTTTAAACATTTGCATTGCTTTGGTTTGCGTTGCTATAATGGGTTTTCCCATGGCCAAATATTCATCAATTTTTCTTGGATAATTCCCAATAGTTAAGTTATTAATTAACTGCGGATTTGTAGCAATATCAAAGCCTTTTACATAATTTGGCAATTGAGAGGCATCTTTTCGTCCTAAAAAATAAACGTTAGACATGTTATGAAGATCGGACTTTTTAAAATCGTCATCTTCTGGACCAACTAAAACAATACTCCATTTTTTTCGCTCTTCAGCAATAAACTCTAGCAACTTTATATCTAATCGTAAACTGGTTAAAGACCCAACATAACCAATTATAGGTGATGGAATTTCTTTAAATTCTTCTGGAATTATGATGCTATCATCCTCATCACTAAAATGAGAAACATCGCAGCCTTGGCCAACCATATAACTGTGGTTGTTATAAGCTCTACAAAAATCTTCAAAAAATTCTGAATTTGTTAAAACTACATCAGCTTTTTTAACAACCTGTGGTTCAATACGTTCACCATGTTTTTGCCAATAAGGTACTTTTACCAAATAATCTCGCATATAATAAGCGTATACTTTTGGTTGTAAAAACTCTTTTAAATGCAAACCTAAAAACATAGAACTATCGTTAAATAGGATAAAATTCTTAAAATCCATTCTAGAAATTGCATTCTTAATATCATTCGCAAAAATTTTAGCATTTCTTTTGTTTAAGATCTTAAACAAGGAATGGATAGGAACTGAATTGATAGATTCAACGATTGATTTTGGGTATAAGTTCCATAAGTTTTTATCAATTTCTACCAAATCATTTTCTTCTCCATTTTTAATTCGGATTCTTTTTTGAATGGTAGCTTTATCCTTTTGACTGCGCATTACAGATCTAGTCATTGGCGGATTTACATATAAAACACGATTATTTTTAGCAAATTCTGCAGCAATATTTTTACAATTGCTTCCAATTTCGATATCCCAAGCTTGTATACCTACTACAATGATGTCTTTACCTTTAATCATATTTTTATTTTTTAGAATTTTCAGCAACAATTAATGCATAAAGTTTTAAATATTCTTTAGCCATATTATGCCAAGAAAACTCTTTGCTACGCTCTAAACCTTTATCACAAAGATTTTTTCTGTAATTTTCATCATCCAATATTTTTAAGATTCCTTGTGTAATTTCTTCTGGTTTAAACGGGTCTATAATATGAGCAGCATTTGCAGCAACCTCTGGCATAGACGAAGTATTTGAAGTGATTACAGGCACATTACAAGACATGGCTTCTAGCATAGGAATACCAAAACTTTCTCTTAATGATGGATATAAAAATACATCACATTGTGCATAAATGGCAGGTAAATCTGTATTTACTACATAACCTGTTAGCAAAATACTGTTGATTAAATCTGGATTTTTAATTTCTACTAAAAGTTTTTTCAATTCTACTTGATCGTAATCTAGCATCACCAATTTATGATTTGAACCTGTTTCTTTTAAAAAGTCAGAAAAAGCTTGTAAGGTTCCTTTGGTATTTTTTTTAGGATCTGTATTGCCCAAGAAAAAGAAAAATTGATCTGGTAATTGGTATTTGTCTTTAACTCTTTTTAGTTCTTTTTGATCAGTTATTGGTTTAAAGTGTTCGCTAACTCCGTTATAAATTGCATCTAATTTAGCATTGCCTTTTATCCCAAAAAATTCTCCAATTCTGTTTTTCTCGAAATGAGAAACTGTAATTACTTTTTTGCTCTTTTTTACCACTCTTGGCACCACTAACTTTCTGTAAATATTCCCAAATTTTTGATACGTAGTAGCGCTGCTAGAGAGTATTTTTAAATAGCTACTTTCCATATAAATGATATCATGTAAAATAGTGATTAAAGGAATACTCGTAAAAAAAGGTGCTGTATTACTTGTACAATGCAAAACATCACAACCATACTTTTTAGCCGCTTTTGGTAAAGCTATTTGCTCCCAAGTTGGGTAAGGACCTCCATTTAATTCAATAATTTTAAAGTTGGGGGTTTCTTTAAGAACTGTGTTATCTTCATCTGGCTTTACAAAAATAAAGTACTCGTTTTTATGGTCTAAAAGTTGAAGATTTTTAATCAACTCTAAAGCAACCATATCCATACCATGTTTTTTCTTACGAAAAAGTCTTTGTCCTTCTATACCAATTTTCATAATGCACTAATTTAAAAGTTAATTGCGTAATTCATCATTAATCTTTTTTTAATTTTAGGATACAAAACCACTTCTATTACATAAGAAAAGAGAAGCATAAAAAGAAGGTATAATGAGTATTCAATAATTTTATTATTTATAAAGTTTAAGTAAGTAGCTTCGACCACCAAATAATGATGTGATATATACATTACATAAGAAAAAGGCGCCAAATACTTAAAAATCCCGAATAACTTATCGAAGCCAAACCAGTTTAATTTGTTCCAAATTACACCCGCAAACATAGCTATAAAAGCAAATGTAAAATGCCTTAATTCTATAAAAGGAAAAGCTACCAAAGGATAATCGTAAACCTTAGTATACTCGAAATTGATGTATAAATTGAGTCCTAAAATCCCTAAAATAAAAAGTAAAATATAAGCGTATTTTTTTATAGATGCAAATGTATACGTTTCACCATGTAAATACGTTTCCGCAAAATTTACGCCTATCCACCAAATGGCAAAATACATGACAATTCTATTTAAAATAAAAGGATAAAACAAATATGAAATAGCTGCTGTAATGGTTATTACATTCACCCAAAAATTGAGTTTTTTTGGTTTAATTCGATCTGATAATAAAAAAAAGAGCATATAAAACCACCATTCATAAGAAAGCGACCAAAGTACTCCATTGCCTAAATAAGTGGGAGAAATTACATTTGGTTTTAATGAAATTACATCTTGCAGCATAAATAAATTGCCTAAAAGCGTTGTGATTTCAGGATCTGCAAAACCTCCTTCACTATAACATTTCATAAGATAAGCCATCAGGAAAATAAATAAAAGAGGAATGTAAATACGAACAAATCGTTTTAAAAAGTAGGTTTTAAAAGTTTTATCCGGGTTTCTATCCCAAGTATATTTTATTACAAAACCACTTAATATTAAAAACATAATTACAGCTTCAGAACCAAAACGAAAAAGAATACCAATATTAATTCCCAAAAACATAATTTTTTGGGGAAGCATGTGAAAAAGCACCACATAAAGTGCTGAAAATCCACGAATGGCTTCTAATTTTTCTAGTTTCTGTTTTTTCATTAGGGGGATTTTAAAAAATTTACGCTTATTTATTTTGTTTTATATCTTCTGAACTCGATGTATGTTGTGTATGAATAAATGTTTTATTGGCCCCTTTTATTTTAAGTAACGACAATAACATCATAAACATCCCTTTAGGTAAACTTGCCAAAGCTCCTAAGGTTTTTAAGTTGTAAAACGATCTTGGTACAGAGAAAATGAAAGATAATATACAAGCTGATGCTAATATTATCCAATATTTTGAGTACATAATTTCATTTTCTAAAACATAATTTACGATTACAAAACCAATGGTAGATAAAATAACTGCACCCAATAATAAAATTCTTGGCGGTTGTATAAACTGAATGGCTTTATCAAAATAATCAACATTTCCTTTCAAAAATAAATGCTTAGTGGCTGATAGAATATCTTTTCTAAAATAATGGAATTGAGCCGACAACCACCTACGACGTTGATTACCAAATACTTCTGATTTTTGTATTTTTTCATCGTATACAACAGCATCATCTAAATAGACAATTTTACGACCTTCTTTTAGCATTTTTAATTCAATTTCTTTATCAAAACCACCAATAGCAGTAACTGTAGCCATTAATGATTTAAAATATTGATAACGAAATGCCATACCAGAACCTATAATTGCAGAAGATAAGCCTAATACTCTGTGCCCTTTTCTAAAAATATTATTATTGATTTCTTCGCTAATGGCATCTAAAATTGCCCAAGAATTATTTACATTTTTTGCTGTTCTATGACCTTGTACTGCTATAAAATCATATTCGAAAACTGCATTAATTTTCTTTAAAAAATCAGAAGCCATAACATTATCTGCATCTAAAACTACAGCAATATCATAATCTGCATCAAGTTGAGCCATCGCTTTATTTAACGCTTTAGACTTTGTACTTTTCTCAAAACTTACTTCTATCAACTTAATAGGCAATGTTTTTAAAGTTGCTAAAGTTTCTTTTTGAAAAGAATCTGCAATGATGACAACATCATATAAATCTGAAGGATAATCTTGCTGTAATGCCAAATTAGCTACTTCTACAATTACTCCATCTTCTTTATAACCAGGCACTAAAACTGCCATTTTTTTTAGATTTCCGTTATCAGAATATGTTTTTTGTTTGTAAAAAAGACTGGCTACCGAAAATATAAAAATATAGAGGGTTGCTAAACCCAAAAGAGTTAGCAAAATGATTTGTATAATATTAAGTACTAGCATAGTAAAGGTAATTGGTTAGTAAGAAAAAGAAGGAACTGTAATGTTTTATTTTTTAAGTTTTCTTAGTTTATTACGTACTTTTAAACCAAATTCTCTTAAAAAAGGCAAGTGTTTACCACTTTTAAGGTTATACATAAATGATTCTGATTCAAATATCATTTCAAAATTAGCAGTACACAATACTGGTTTTTTTGAGATTCTATTAATTTCTACAGCTTGGTTGTATTCGCTTTCAATAAAAAGTACGTAAGGTTTTGACATGTATGCTTTTGCCTTATGATCTCCATGATTATTTGCTTTTTGTCTTGCAGCCATGTCTGGTAAGTCTAACATAATTAAATCGTTATACTTAATATTTTGAGCTGCTAACCAAGTTTCTGTTTCTTTTCGATATTTCTCTAAACGCGATGTTACTATGGTTCCTATTTTAGCTCCAGGAATAAATAAAGGTGGTGCGTTTAAAATAAAATCGATGTATTTTTCTCCATCATCGTTTTGTTCTGGTGTTGGGTCTTCGCATAAAACACCATCAATATCAAAACAAGCTTTTTCTAGAGTAGTATGATTTAAAACATTCCATTGAAAGTATCTTGGTAGTGGAACGATTTCAAAGAAATAATCTACCATTTTTTCTTTTCCAGGAATGATAAATATGGCGCAATATTTTAAATCGAATTTATCTTCAAGATGTTTTAATTTCTCTTTACATTCTATCATTGCAGAGCCAGATGCAATACTATCATCTACCACTAACACTTTTTTGTATGCTCCTTCCTCAAAAAACTGACTTCTTGCGCCTGCTTTGTAAATATGGCCATTTAAAAACGAATCAATATCTGTATAAGGCTTATTTAAATAAAGTGATAAAAGATTTGCAGGTAACATACCACTTCTTGGTACACCAACAATTAAATCGAAATCACGAGGAATTATACTCAGTCTTTTAAGTATAATGTTATTTAAATCCTTTATATTTCTGTAATTCATAATAAATAATTTTAGAGTTTTGTTAGATTGATTTTTATTCTGTAACTAATTTATTTTCAGTCATTTCTTTTTCAAAAGTTTCTGGTGTAGACATAATTGCCATTGAAGCATAAAATAATAAGGCTGTTGGCATACCTCCTAATATTGCATTACCATAGGAAGCTAACATTATCCCTGCCATACCAGAAATTAGAGCACTCATTTTTATTTTTGTTATTGGGTCTCTAATTTTAAACATTACTTTATAGGATGCCATACCGATTGTAAAAAAAAGCACGCCTAGGTGAAACACTAAACCAATTATGCCCATCTCTGCCCAAATCATTACATACCAACTATCTGTAGCTACATTCGATAAATAAGCGTGAGGTAAAAAGCGTTGTGCCTTGTCTCCTGCGTGTCCTATACCACCACCTATGGGTCTAGATGCTAAATACACTTTTAGTTTTTTTTGATTTGCTTTTCTAACCAATAAAGAAGGATTATTGGGGTCAAAACCTGTTCTCATTCTTCTTATTTGATAATTTCCATTACCAATAGTGGTATACTTGAAAAAAACGAAAATAAGTGCCACAAAAATAACACCAGCACTTAATACTTTTACATTTTTTCTCAACACAAAAAATGTCATAAGGCCTGCAAAAGGTACAGCTATAGAACCCCTTGTTCCAGAAATCATCATTCCGTAAAAACCTAAGAGCCCAACAGTGATAAAGAATACTTTTTGAATTCCTTTTTTAGACATTGAATAAATCATAAATACTACGCCTGCATAGCCCTGATTACCACCAAACTGTCCTGCATCACTAAAAAATGAAAACACTCTAAGCTTTCCAAAAAGCACATGTGTTTCTGCACCTCCATTATCTAGCCATGCCTGTTCTGCATAATCAACACCAAAAGCCATTTGAACAAAGCCTTTAAATGTAGCAAGTATAGAAAAACATCCCCATACATATAAAAAAGTATCTAACTTTTTATGGGTGTTAATTAACATAAAAGTTAATATTAAAAAAAAGAAGAAATAAAAACCAACACCTCTACCAGCAATCCAAGGTTCAATCATTCTTGCTTCGGGATTTGCTATTTGTAAAATGCAATACAGTAACCAAATACCTGCTAATTTAGTAATGGTTTTATTTGCTGGAGACCAATCTACACGTTCTTTAAATCTAGAAAAAATAAGAGCTAAGTAAGTAATAATCATGATACCATCTATTGCAAAACCAAGTGGTAACCCTTTTATATATCTACCTATACCCAGTATTACAAAGTTTAGTCCTATAGCCGTATAAAATCCTAAAATTGGATTTTTAAATAATAAATTTAAATATACAGTGCCAAATACGAGTGCTAAAAAAAGTCCTACCCCTACTAATTTCAATTTGGCAAGTACAAGGCCAACAAATAAAACACCCACAAAAAATAATAAAATAGTCTTAGGATTTGCCAAAGCTGCAGAACCTGGTAGTTTTTCAAATGGATTACTATGTTGATTATTTGTACTCAATATCCTTTTTTATGAATGTGTTCAATTAGGCAAAGCGATTTTTTATAATTTTATTTTTTAGATTTTTGTAAAAATCAATTCCTCTTAGAAAAATTTCTTTGTAAGATAAGGTGAGCTCTTTATTTAAAAAGTACATCCCCATCCAGATGCCCACTAAAGTAAAAACGATTGAAGCTACAGCAACAAGTATAAGCGATTCAAATACAAAAATGGCTATAAAATCTCCGATAACATTTGCAGCAACCATCACAAATACTTTAATGGCATTAATATTGGGTTTATTTATACTATCTAGACCAATACCTGTCATTCTATCAATTGGCAATAAAAGACCATAAATAGAGAAGACTCTTACAATATTTACTACATTAAAGCCAGTAACTGGATCTACCTTTAAATACTGTTCTCCAGATAAAATAAGTACTAAAAACTCTGCAAAAACAAAAGTGAAAATACTCATTAAAATAAACAGGTAAGTTAAAGCCCCTGAATAAGTGTAAAATAATTCTTTAACCTCATTTATCCTACCTTGAACACTAGCTTTAGACATTTTTGGAAATGCAGTGGCTACAAAACTACGCAATGGAATTTGCTGTAATTCTGTAAGTTTTAACGGAATACTGTAGAGTGCAACTGCTTCGTTTCCTAAAGGACTTAAACTTAAAATTAAAGTATCTGCACTTCTTAATAAATTACTGCCAATTAGTGTAAATGTGGTGTATTTACCAAAATCTAATAATGTTTTATTTGTTACAGAGGTTGCTTTGGTAATTAATTTAGTGCCATCCCAACCTAAAATTATGGTTATAAAAGAAGTAAATGCATTTATAATTAGTAATGCAATTACCAATTCATTTAAGGTCATTTCTAAATAAAAATAATTTACTGCAATCGTTAAAAAAAACAATCCGCTATTTACCGATTTAACAATTAATATTTTTCCGTATTTTCTATCTGCTTGTAAAACTACTAAAGCATTGTTCCAAGGAAGATTTAAAAAAGCTAAAAGCGGATACCATTTAAAAAATAAATTATATCCAGAATTGGCAATAGTTTCGTTAAAAGCAAAGTAACAAAACACTAAAATTACAGCAATTAGCGCAGTTGCACCTAACCCTATTAAGGCATTAGAACCTATTAATTTATTTCTAGAAGTTTCATCAGCGCCTGACAAAAACCGAATTAACCCAGTATTGGTAATGCCAAAACGAAACATTTCTACAAAAGAACCCCCTGTTATAAATAATACCCATTCACCAAAAACTTCAATGGATAAACTTCTTGCCAATAAAGCAAAGCCGCTTATACCCAAAAGCGCAATAACAACGTTACCTGCTAAGGATAAAAAATTATCTTCTCGTATTAATTTTTTCCACATTTTCATTGGCCTATTATCAAATTTGGTTTTTTGAAAAGAATTGAAACTTAAATATTGATTTGATTTTTTTTCTGAATTTTGATCGTTTTTTTGGTAAATCTCCCAACATAGATTCTACTTCGTAAATATTTACTCCATTAACAATAATATTAAGCTTAGAACCGCAAACTTCTCTTAAATTACTGATTGCAGATTCATCTGCATCAGACCATGCTCTATTTGCTCTACAAACTAAAATATTTAAATCTGCATTTACCATTAATTCAGTTGGATAATTAGAATAAATAATTGCTGGTATTTCTATAATGATAAAATCTAAGTTGTTATTTAAGGTGATATTATTCGATTCAAAAATATCTGTATGTGTTTTTGCATTAAAGAAATCGTTATTTAATTCATAATAATCATGTTCTGATGGTGATAGATAACTAGAAACATCTGCTAAAAAAGCATCATCGACATCTACTCTAGGATCTGGATAACCCAATATTTTGTTTAAAATTGGAGATTTTCCTCTTTGTTTAATGGTAACCTGCTCTTGCTTGTAGTTAAGCAATAATACTTTTTTTCCTTCTTTTTTAAATGTTTTTGCAATATTGCCAGCAGTAACTGTTTTACCTTCTAATTTTTGTGTACTAAAAACTACTATAATTTTAGTCTTTTTTGCATCCTCTTTAAAACCAAAAAATTGGTATATGTTTTGAATTACAATTTCTATTAGTCGATTTTTAATAAAATTTAAATTAAAACTACCTGGATCTAAAATGATTTTAGGAATCATACCCAAGGAAGGAAAACTTGTTTTTTTACTTGCATTTTGAGAATTTTTAAGAGAATCATCAAAATACTCCATGACAAAAATAATTCCTAAAGTTAAAATACCTCCTAAAAATGCTGCTGCAATAATTAAAATGGCTCTTTTTGTAGGATTAGGAGAAACTGGGTAATAAGGTATATCTATGGTTTTTAAATCTGACGACAATTCACTGTCTTGTAATTTTAATTTCGCTAAATTTAGTCCATGTAGAATTTCTAAATAGCCTTGCTCAGAAACTGATATTTCTCGTTCTAAACGTTTCATATTTGCACCAGCAGGAGCATATCTTGCATAGGTTTCTTGAAAATCGTTGTTCTGTTTTTTTAAAACGTTAAGTTTAGCTTTAAGATTTTCTGATTCCACAACATTGTTCATCCAATTGGGTAGTAATTTAGAAACAGGCAATCCATCAATTGAATTTTGATAAGAATATAATTGGTCTACTCCTTGTTTTATTTCTTCATTAAGTTTTTTTGCTTCATTTTCTAATTGAACTACCTTGTTATAATTTTCTGTAGTATTATTAGATTGATTTTCAGCTTTTAGAAGAGCAATCTTGTAGTTTAAATCTCCTAACTGTTTCTTTTTATCAAGGATAATATTACTTTTTTCTTGAACAACTTCTTGTATTTCTAATTTTTTTTCTAGACGCTTTATTCCTGCATTTAAACCAGCTAGTTCTGCAACATTTTTCTTAAAGTCGACCTGCATATCTTCTTTAACCACTGCAACTGCCTTACTTTGCTCATAGTAATTAATAATGTTAGAACTTTTATTAAATTCAAGTAATTTGTCTTCAGCATTTTTTAATTCAATTCTAGCCTTATTCAGTTCATTTTCAAAATATTTAACAACTGCATCTGATCTATTTTCTTTTATATGTTTGTAATTTTTAATACAAACACCATTATAAATAGCTAATGTTTGTTGGCAAATACCAGGATCGTTAACTGTGTAACTTAACTTTATTAAATCGCTACTATTAATTCTTTGTGCCTTAATACCTGAAATTGCTTTTAAAGAATAATGATCATCCTCATCATAATTTAATAATTCATATACATAATTATCATTACTACTTTTCATAAAAGCAGTTAAGTTTTCTACAGTTTTTTCGTACTTATTTCGGTCTATTTGTTCAGGAAATAGTTTTTCATCAATACCATTGATTTTACTTTCTATATTATAATCTACATCTTCAGTGGCTACATAATCGTATAAATACTTTGGTATTTTTTCTTGAAATTCTTTAAAAAGATCTTCAGAAATATATTTAGGATTGGCTTCTGGCAACATTAAATGTAATGCAAGTAATCGAATAGCTACTTCTTCTTGAGTTTCTCTAGAATTAATGATATTAATTAAATTGTCAAAAGCAGTATTTGTTGCTTGATAATTAAAGGTTTTGTCCATCTCAATAGATGAACCTGTGGCTAAACCTGTGTACAAAATAGTTTGAGATGAATACTCGAAAGATGGGTTCATGGTAAGTAAAATTACCAATACACCTAACAAAATAGGTACTGTAATTAACAGTACGATGTGTTTTAAGATTAAGCGAACAAAATCAACTATAGTCATCTTTATAATTTTAATTAGTTAAACCAAAGACAAAGCCAGCCATATCTTCTAACATTTGTTTTACCGTGATAAATTCGGACATCGCTTTTTCATACTCTGCTTCCATATTGGCTGTCATACTATTAATTCTTACATATTCTGATATGGCTACAATACCGTTTTTGAATTCTTTTTCTACCATTTGCATATTTACTTTAGCATCTGCCAGACTTTTAGACCTAATTTTAAGCACTTTATTTTTATAAAGCATTTCTTGATAAAGGCGAATAACAGTTTGTCTTATTTCTTGTTTTTGAAATTCTGCCATACTTTTTGCTTCCTCTACCTCTAGTTTTGCAAGTTTTATTTGATTTTTTCTATTTAAAAAATCAAAAATTGGGATTTTTAAATATACCCCTACACTGTAATTGAATTGGCGAGCTGTTGTTAAAGCTGCAGTGGTATTAATACCATCGCTATCAGTTGCAAAATTACTTAAGTTACCATATCTGGTATCTGCTTGAATACCAAAATTTCTTGTCCAATAAATTTGTTCTGAAGCTAAGGTAGATTCTTTAACACCAATGTGGTTTTTTCGAAAATTTACCATTGCATGGTTTTTTATTACAGAATCTATAATAACCTTAAGAGGTGGAAACTCAAACCTACTACTATTGTTTAATATCGAATCTTTAGAGCCATTGATAGCTTGTGCATTTACATAATTAGATTGTAAAACCATTAAACTTATAATAGATACGATTTTAAAAACTTTACTCATTCTATGTGCTTCTTTAATTAAACAGTATCTGATTGAAATAATGCAGGTATAGTTCTTAATATCAACTTAATATCATACCAAAAAGAATAATTATTTCCTCGAAATTGTTCTGCATATTCATTATCTAACCTCATTCTTTCTTCTTCAGACATTTTACCTCCTTTACCTCTTAATTCTACTTGCCATAAGCCAGTAATTCCTGGAGGAGCTAAGAATCGTTTTGACAAATCATCTCCAGTTAATACTTCTGCTTCATAAACAGGTAATGGTCTGTTGCCTACAATAGACATGTCTCCTTTTAAGACATTTATAAGTTGTGGTAGCTCATCAATACTAGTATTTCGTATAAATTTACCCACTTTTGTGATTCTTGGATCGTCTACAATTTTCACAAAAGTTGAATCATTTTTAGCAGCTTCTCTTTTTTGAACATTAAACCAATAATCGCATATTTGATGAGTATCAATATACATTACAGGAGAACATGTTTTGCCTTCTGGCAGTTTGCTACATTTTGGACATGGTATATCTAACGAGCTGTTTTCTTTTTTTACATCTTCTTTTTTATATTGATTTTTTTCAGCCGCTAATTTTTTTAAGAGTTCATCAGAACCTGTGCGCATTGATCTTAATTTATAAAAATCAAAAGTTTTTCTACCAACACGTTTAGAGATGTAATACACTTTACCTTTAGACTCTAACCTTATCGCTATTATGATTAATAATAAAAATGGAGAGGCTACAATAAGAACAGATAATGCTACAAAAATATCAAACAGCCGTTTTGATAAAGGCATTTTATAATTTTCTGATACTATTTTTTCTGAGATTTTTTGCGATTTAGGTTTTTTATGTGCACATAAATAGGTTAATCTGCTTAATACATCTTTAGGATTGGTTACTGAGGGCACATAAAAATCATCAATTTGTTTTTTAAATGCATTCTTGTAAATCTCAGCATTAAATTCTTTACATAGGATAATAAAGGGGGTTGAATCGAATTCGCTTTGAGCGCGAAGCCATTTATAAAGAAAAAAACCGGTATTACCTGGCAAATAATAATCGCATACAATTGCATCGATATTTTTATTAGTTTCTAAATATCTGGTGGCTTTTAAGCTATTTTCTACAGTTACAATTGAGCAATTATAATCTTCAGCTTGACTAAAATAATTTTTAATATTCCCAATGTATAAAATGTTGAGTTTTGCGCCCATATATATGCGTATTAATTTTTAGCTTTTTAGGTTATTGATTACCATTCAATTGCGTAATGAATAGGATAAAGATTTTTTTTAACCAGTTCTTCTAGTTCTTCTGGGTTAAATGGCTTTGTTAAATAGTCTTGAGCTCCAAGTCTGTAGCATTTAATACGTTCTTTACTTTCAGACCTACCAGATAACATTACTACTGGTGTATGTTTGGTAAAACCTCGTTGACGTACTTTGGTTAAAAACCCATAACCATCCATTTCTGGCATTTGAATATCGCAAATAATAAGATCTGGTATTGTACCATCAAGCCATTCTAGCGCTTCAATTGGGTTATTTTTGGTTACTACTTCATAATCTTCAGATAGAAAATTTTGTAATAACATACAGATACTTATTTCATCATCTAAAACTAGTATTGTTTTTTTCATTTTATTATTATTTTAAGTTATAATCACTTTTCAATTCATTAACAACCTCATTCGAAAAAGTGTTGCATTTTTCTATAACAACTTTAAGAGCTGCTTTACCTAATGTATCTAATTCTTTTTCATTTAACTTTAAAAGTTGTTCTTCTAACTTAAAAGCACCAAAAAAATGTACAGTAGGTTTAATTTTATGGACTTCGTTTTTAATTTTTAGACTGTCATTGTCTAAAAAAGCAGCGTTAAGTTCTTTGATAAATTTTGGTACCTGATCAATAAAAACTTTAATCATATTCAAGACTAAATCTTTATTGCCTCGACACATCGTATCAACATCTTTAAGATTGTAAGATTTGATTTTTGAAAAGTGAGAATCTGGGGGTAAATTCATAGTAGTAACTGTTTAATTCTTTGTCCTATAAATATAGTATTTAAATTTTAAAAGCCTCTTAGTTCTTTTAAAATAAAAATTTACAAGTGTATTATCTATCATAACTTTGCATAAATACAACTAAAATTTTAACTAGTTTTATAAAGTTTATCAGTGTATTTTAAAATACAAACCAAATTAAAGGATAAATATCTCTAAAAAAAAGAGAATTTATTTCTAATTTTAAAAAATGTTTCTTTTTACAGATCAACAAAGAAAATATTGACTGATATTTTTAAGTTCGTATAAACAAGTGCTAAAAGACTTGCTATGGCTTTTTTTTGAAGTAATTATCATAATTAATAATATTGGGGAATACTTAGATAAAGATAGTATTTTTTTTGAAAAAGAAAAGCAATCGTATTAAAAATGCTAAAAAATTAAATTTTTGTAACTTCTAAAATAATAACTTTTTTAAGATTTTGTAAACTAATTTGTATTTTACTTTTTTAAATTCTTACTTTTATTAAGTAAATATTGTGCTACAAAAATAGAGCAAACTAGAGGCGTATATTTTAGTATGCAATTTTATGTGATACAAATAAGCTTTAAAGGCTGAAACATTGTATTTATACAAAAAAAATAAATTTTTATTTTAAACACTTTAATATAAACAGATACTCCACTAAAAAAATGACAGATAATGATAATATCAATTTAAAAGGAAAAAAAGTACTCGTTGTTGATGATAGTATGATGAACAGAATGGTTGTGAGTGTTATACTAAACGATCTAGGAGTAATTGTTTCTGAGGCTGAAGATGGTGAACAAGCGATAAGCTTTTTAGAAAATAACGCTTCTGATTTAATTTTAATGGATCTTAAAATGCCCGTCTTAAATGGTTTTCAAGCTACAGAAATTATTAGACAAAAAATGAATTTGAAGACTCCTATTATTGCTTTAACAGCAAACTCTGTGCAAGAAGAAAAAGAAAAATGTATTGCATTAGGCATGAACCACTACCTTTCTAAACCTTATGATAGAGATGTTTTTATTGATATGGTTTACAATTACATTCTTTAAATTTAATGTATACTGATTGTACTATATCTTTTTTAATTTTTTATAGATTTATTTTACTTACACTTCTTAGTTTAGTACAAAAAAATGAGACTGTTTGAAAAATATTAAAATTTGTCATCTCGACTGTAATGGAGAAATCTTATTTATTGATAATTAACAAACACATAGATTTTTCGACTTCGCTCAAAATGACATCCAAAACTACTTTTCAGACAGCCTCACGTTACTTTTTTAATTTTTAGATAAAATATTTTCTCAATCTAACTTCTTAGCATTCTTCACTTTCTGTTTTGTTAAAGCAATATCAATTACCTGTTTCATATCGGAAACATAATGGAAAGTTAATCCTTTTAAATAGTGTTCTTTAATTTCTAAAATGTCTTTTCTATTATCTTCACAAAGAATTATTTCTTTAATATTTGCTCTTTTAGCAGCCAATATTTTTTCTTTAATTCCGCCAACAGGCAACACTTTTCCACGTAAAGTAATCTCGCCAGTCATTGCTAATTTACTCTTAACTTTTCTTTGTGTATACGAAGAAATTAAAGAAGTTAACATGGTAATACCAGCACTTGGTCCATCTTTAGGAGTTGCGCCTTCTGGTACGTGAATATGCACATTATATTTCTCTAAAACTTCTGGGTTTATACCAAATTCTTCAGCATTCGATTTTATATATTGCAGAGCAATGGTTGCAGATTCTTTCATTACAGTTCCTAGATTACCTGTAATAGAAAGCGATCCTTTACCTTTAGATAAAATAGACTCTATAAATAAAATATCACCACCAACAGAAGTCCAAGCCAAACCTGTAACTACACCAGCAACATCATTGGTTTCATATTTACCCCTGTTTCTTGGTGTTCCTAAAATTTCTTCTACTTTTTCTGATGATAAACTTACCTCATATTCTTCTTCTAAAGCAATACTTTTGGCTGCAAAACGCACCACTTTAGCTACTTGCTTTTCTAAACCACGAACACCAGATTCGCGAGTATATCCTTCTACAATTTGCTCTATTTGTTTTTTACCTAATTTTAAATCTTTGGTAGTTAAACCATGTTCTTTTAATTGTTTAGGCAGTAAATGTCTTTTGGCAATTTCTACTTTTTCTTCAATAGTATAACCTGTAACATTTATAATTTCCATTCTATCTCGTAAAGCCCAAGGAATTTGTCCTAAATTATTAGCTGTTGCTATAAAAAGTACTTTAGATAAATCGTAACCAACTTCTAAATAATTATCGTAAAAAGCTTCATTTTGTTCAGGATCTAAAACTTCTAACATGGCAGAAGATGGATCTCCTTGATGACTTTGTCCTAACTTATCAATCTCGTCCAAAACAAAAACTGGGTTTGATGTTCCTGCCTTTTTTAGGTTCTGAATTAAACGCCCAGGCATTGCACCAATATATGTTTTTCTGTGACCTCTAATTTCAGCTTCGTCACGTAAACCACCTAAAGACATTCTTACATATTTACGTCCTAAAGATTCTGCTATCGATTTTCCTAACGAAGTTTTACCAACTCCAGGAGGCCCATACAAACAGATAATTGGCGATTTCATATCGTTTCTTAACTTTAAAACGGCCAAATGTTCTATAATTCTTTCTTTTACTTTTTCTAATCCAAAGTGGTCTCTGTCTAAAACTTTAGTGGCGTGTTTTAAATCGAATTTATCTTTTGAGAAAATTCCCCAAGGCAATTCTAATAACAACTCTAAGTAACTTCTTTGCACACCATATTCAGCAGCTTGCGGATTCATTCTTTTTAAGCGGTTCAGCTCTTTTTCAAAAGTTTCTCCTACTTCTTTACTCCACTTTTTAGTTTTGGCTTGCTTGCGCATTTCTTCCAATTCTTGATCGTTAGAAACACCTCCTAATTCTTCTTGAATGGTTTTTAATTGCTGATTTAAATAATATTCACGTTGTTGTTGATCTAAATCTTCTCGAGTTTTAGACTGAATATCGTTACGCAATTGTAATTTTTGCAGCTCTTTGTTTAAGTTTTTAAGTGTTAACAATGCTCGTTCTTTTAGATTGTCTTTTTCTAAAATCACTTGTTTTTGCATCACGCTTAAATCCATATTTGATGCTATAAAGTTCACCAAAAACGTGTTTGATTTTATGTTTTTTATAGCAAAAGAAGCTTCACTTGGTAACATTGGGTTTTCTTTAATTACCTCTAAAGCCTGTTCTTTTATAGAATCAATTATTGCATCGAATTCTTTTTTATCAATAATTTCTCTATCTTCTACAGCCTCTTTTACAGTTGCCATTAAGTAAGGCTCGTTTTGTACTAATTCATCAACTTTAAAACGTTTTTTACCTTGAATGATTACAGTTGTATTGCCATCTGGCATTTTTAAAACACGTAAAATCTGCGCAACAACACCTGTAGTATGAATGTCGTTTAATTTCGGAATTTCTTCTTCTTCATTACGCTGTGCAACCACGCCAATTATTTTATTGCCTTTATTGGCATCTTTAATCAATTGAATTGACTTGTCTCTACCCGCTGTAATTGGTATAACAACACCAGGAAACAAAACGGTGTTTTTTAGAGGCAATATTGGTAAAATATCAGGCACATTCTCGTTATTAATGATTTCTTCATCTTCTGGAGTCATCAACGGAATTAATTCTGAATCTTCATTTATCATGTCTTGAAAAGACAAACTGTCTAACTTTATAATTTTTGATTTACTCATGTGTTATTTATCTGTCATTCTGACATTGATTGAATTTTAAAACGCAAATCAACATCATTTTTTTAAAACTAAATAATTGATAATCAAAAATATAATAATGTATTTTAATTATCTGTATATAGTAAGACAATTCTTATGCCAAAACTATTTTTTATCTACATAAAACAAATTGATGCGTTTACATCAACTTTAAAATAAAACTTAATGAACTTATGCAGTTGTTTCGTCTTGCTAAATCAAAAAATATTACATTTATTTATCAAAAACTGTCACAACTCAAAGATTGCTTTGTCATTATCATAGAAGTTTTTAATTGAACACTAATCAACCACATATAGTCAACCTTTTAAAACGCTGCAAATCGTCGGATAAGAATGCGCAGTTGAAAATTTACAATGCTTATTATAAAGCAATGTACAACTCAGCATATCGGATATTAAAAGACTCTTTTGAAGCAGAAGATATAATGCAAGAAGCTTTTTTAACAGCTTTTACCAAACTGCATATGTATAAAGGAGAAGTTGCTTTTGGGGCTTGGTTAAAACGAATTGTGATTAACAAAAGTTTATCGCAATTAAAGAAAAACAATCGTTATAACGATTTAAAAATGGAAGTTTTACCTAAAGATGAAATTGAAGATGATTCTATTAGTTACACAAGTTTAAACCCGAAAATGGTTTTACAAACTTTACAGGGTTTAAAAGATAATTATAGAATTGTGCTTACTTTAAATTTAGTAGAAGGGTATGATTATGAAGAGATTGCACAAATTTTAAATTATACCAACGAAAATGTAAGAACCACAGTGTCTAGGGCAAAGAAAAAATTAAAGCAAGTTTTACTTGCAGAAAAAATAAAAACAAAAGTATATGAAAGATAAATTAGATCAGTTTTTTTCTGAAAATGATTTTGATTTTCAAGAACCACATTTTACACATTTAGAGCGTTTTGAACGAAAACTAAATCAACGTAAAACAACAAATAAAACCTCATGGAAATGGTTATCAATTGCAGCATCAATAGTATTGGTAATTGGTTTTTGGTTGGGTAGTAATCATCAAAAAAAAGAGCTAGGATTGGCAGATGTATCTCCAAAAATGGAAGAAGTGCAAAACTACTTTGTAACCACAATACAAACTAGTTTAAGAAATATAGAAAGTAATAGAAGTTTAGAAACAGAAACTCTTATTGAAGAGGCGCTAGACGCTTTAGAAGAATTAGAAGAAGAATATACAGTTTTTAAAACCGAACTAAATATTGCTGAAAACCAAGCAAAAGTAATTAGCTCTATGATTAACAACTACCAACAAAGACTTCAAATTTTAGAAAACGTATTACTACAAATAGAACAAATAAAAAACCCTAATCTTTTAAATGATGACATATATATATAAAATTACCTACCTATTTTTACTCATCCCCTTTTTTGCATTGGCAAATATTGATGGTAAAAAAGAAGAAAAAAGTAAAAAAATTACGAAAGAGTATACTGTTAGTAGCGATGCAAAAGTAGCTATAAGTAACAAATATGGTAACTTAAATATTGTTACTTGGAGTAAAAACAGAGTAGAGTTTGAAATTTTAATTACTGTAAAAGGTAATGATTTAGACGATGTTGAAGAAAAACTTGAAAGTATTGATGTTGAATTTGAAAATGCTACAAATTACATAGCTGCAACAACAATTTTAGAAAAAAATCAAAGCAGTTGGTCTTTTTGGAAAAAAAGTAGCAATTTAAGTTACAAAATTAACTACAAAGTAAAAATACCAAATACCAGCACTGTAGATTTAAAAAACGATTATGGTAGTATTTATTTAGGTAATTTATCGGGTATAGCAAATATTAATTGCGATTATGGTAAAATAATTGTCGGTAATTTAACTGCAAACAATAATACTATTAACCTAGATTATTGCTCATCATCTACTATAGATTTTATAAAAAGTGGTGATATTAATGTTGATTATTCAAAAATCACTATTGATAAAGCCGAAGATTTAAATATTAATGAAGATTACTCTACAATTAAAGTAGGTAAAACAGAAAATATTTCTTTTAATGCAGATTATGGATCAATAAGTATCGAGGATGCTATAAATGTAAACGGAAATTCTGATTATGCTAGTATGCGTTTAGGTACAATTTATAAAAATTTAGACATCGAAACCGATTATGGAGGTATTTCTATAAAAAGATTGGCCAAAGATTTTGAGAGTGTTTTGATTGACGGGCAGTATGCTGGCATTAAAATTGGCGTAGATGAAGATGCTAATTTTAACTTTATTTTAGATTTGCAATATGCAGGTTTTAGTTATGATGATGATAAAGTAGAGTTCTCTAAAAAAATCTCAAAAAATTCTAAAAAATATTATGAAGGTTCATTTGGCAATGCAAATACCAATGCTAAAATTAAAATAAAATCGCAATATGGTGGAGTTTCCATCAAAGAAAACTTCTAAAAAAAAATCAACTTAAAAATAAAATTATGCTTAAAAAAATTACATTTACAATACTTACCATTACTTTTTGCTTATCTGCAAACGCACAAGATTGGTGGGGAAACAGTAAAAAGATAAAAGGAAATGGCAAGGTAATTACAACAACTAGAACTACTTCTGAATACGATGCAATTGGTGTTGGCGGTTCTTTTGATGTAATACTAATCAAGGGTAAAGAAGGAAATATTACCATTGAAGGAGAAGAGAACATTGTGTCTTATGTTGAAACCGAAGTTCAAGGAAACACACTAAAAATAAGATATAAAAAAAACACCACTATTAAAACTACAAAAAAGTTAACAGTAACAGTAACTTACCAAAATGTAGATGCCATATCTTTGGGTGGTTCTGGTAATATTACCTGTAAAGGCACTTTAAAAACAGACGAGTTAAAAACCTCTTTAGGTGGTTCTGGTAATATTACTTTAGCTGTAGAGGCTAATGAAGTTACTGCAAATATTGGAGGTTCTGGAAACATTAAATTAGCAGGTACCTCAAACAATTTTACATGCTCAATTGCAGGCTCTGGAAGTATAAAAGCTTACGACTTAAAAATCGAAAACTTAAGTGCAACTATTGCAGGTTCTGGAAGTATAAGAACTACTGTAAATAGTAAAATTAAAGCAAAAGTTGTAGGTTCTGGAAGTATTTATTACAAAGGAAACCCAACAAATATCGATACAAAATCTGTAGGCTCTGGTGATATTATTGATAGAAACTAACAAAAACAACTTATAAATCAAGAAAACATATTATTGAAAACTAAACTTGATAATAATATAAAAATCGTCTAGAGATTTCTCTTTAGACGATTTTTTGTTTTGATAAATTTTGTTTTTTTTAGATAATTGCACCAAAAATAAAAATGACACTTATAATTAAAATGGTAAGTTTTAAAGATGCATCAATTAATCTTTGTTTAACAATTAGTTCTCTGAGGTGTTTAATTTTACTGTTTTTCATGACTGGGGGATTTTAATTTGATATAAATTTAATTAAATCAAACTTTTTATCCAAATAAAAAATGAAAAAAATCATATTGTCATAGAAAAAACCTTGTCTTTTAACTTTTTTTGATGCATTTTTTTATCAAAAGCCATACAAATATTCCGTACAAAAGGTCTTGCGTGCTTTGGCACAGTTAAAGCATTTTTATCTATTTTAACCAAGCCATCTTGCTCTAATTCTTGCAGCAAGGCCAAATGAGTAGTTATATTTGTAATTTGAGTTGTTGGTTTATCCCAAGAAGTATAAAAATTACACATAATATTTAAAATATGTTTTCTAATAATTTCATCTTCTTTAGATAACATATGTCCGCGAAAAACAGGAATTTCACCTTCACTTACAATTTTCTGATATTCTTTTACCGTTTTTACATTTTGCGCAAACCCATACCAAGAATCTGAAATGGCAGACATGCCTAAACCAATCATTAATTGTGTTTTATTTGGGGTGTATCCCATAAAATTTCTATGCAAGGTTTTGTTTATTGTTGCTTTATACAAACTATCTGTTTTTAAAGCAAAATGATCCATACCAATTTCTTCGTATCCTAACTCTGCAAAAAGCTGTTTTCCAATTTCGTAGAGTTTTCTTTTTTCATCATCTTTTGGCAAATCATTTTCATTAAAACCTCTTTGTCCTACACCTTTTACCCAAGGCACATGTGCATAACTGTAAAACGAAATTCTGTCTGGTTGCAACTCTTTGGTTTTGTTAATCGTAAAAATTACATTTTCTTTAGTTTGATGTGGAAGCCCGAAAATTAAATCGTGACTTACAGAAGTATACCCAATTTCTCTAGCCCATTTGGTTACCTTTTCTACGGCTTCAAAAGGTTGCACTCTATGAATTGCTTTTTGTACTTTTTCATTATAATCTTGTACACCATAGCTAACCCTATCAAAACCGCAGTTGTACAAAGTTAGTAGTTGTGCTTTTGTAGTATTGTTTGGATGACCTTCGAAACTAAATTCTGCATCTGCATGTGGTATTGCCGATTCAAAAATACCGTCCATCAAAAATTTTAAGTTTTCTTTAGAGAAAAAAGTTGGTGTACCTCCACCCAGATGCAACTCTTTAATTATAGGCGTTTCAGTAAACTCAGTAACATATAATTGCCATTCTTTTAAAACTGTTTCAATATACTCTTCCTCTACCTCATGTCTTTTTGTAATGTGTTTATGGCAGGCGCAAAACGTGCACAAACTCTCACAAAATGGCAAATGAATATATACACTTATCCCTTCTTTTTGATTACTTTCTACAAATGATTTTTGAAAGCTTGCTTTCCAATTTTCTTTGGTAAAAGAGGTTGCATCCCAAAAAGGAACAGTGGGATAACTGGTATATCTTGGTCCTGGAACATTATATTTTTGAATTAGTGATGTTTTCATTTGTTTTTGATATTTTTTGTTTTTTGGCACAATTCTTTTTGCCACGAATTCTCGAATTTTATCCCAATAGAAAATTTTACTAAGATTTGTTGACTGTGCTCTAAATAACAGAGAAATTAAAATTATGCTAGTTCTAATGCAATTTCTATCATTTCTTTAAATGTAATTTCTCTTTCTTCGGCAGAAGTTCTTTCTCCTGTAACTAAACTATCTGAAATTGTTAGAATAGATAGTGCGTTTACATTGTGTTTGGCAGCAATGGTATACAAACCATTGGTTTCCATTTCTACACATAAAACACCATAATCTGCCCATTTTTTATAACTATCAAAATCATCTGCATAAAATTCATCCGAACTTAAAATATTGCCCGCTTTTATAGGAATCCCTTGATTTTCGGCAACTTTAACGGCTTTTTGAAATAATGAAAAACTAGCAGTTGGGGCGTAATCTGCACCATTAAAACGAATGGTATTTAAGCCTGAATTGGTTGAGGCAGCCATAGCAATAACAATATCTCTAATTTTTACTTGCTTTTGATAAGAACCTGCTGAGCCTACTCGAATTAAATTTTTTACGCCATAATCGTTAATCAATTCATGGGCGTAAATTAAAGTTGATGGAATTCCCATTCCTGTACCTTGAACAGATATTCTTTTTCCTTTATACGTTCCTGTAAAGCCTAACATTCCACGAACATCGTTGTATTTTACAATATCTGTTAAGAAAAAATCTACAATCCATTTTGCTCTCATAGGATCGCCAGGTAATAATACTGTTTCTGCAATTTCTCCTTGTTTTGCTTCAATATGCACACTCATACTTAATACTCATTTTTGTTGGAAACACCTGTTTTTACCAAAGCAACTCCAGAGGAAGTACCTAATCTTTTTACCCCCATTTTTATATATTTTTGGGCTGTTGCCACATCACGAATTCCACCAGCTGCTTTTATTTGCGCTTTCTCTTTTACAATTTCTTTCATTAATTGCACATCACCTAAAGTAGCACCACCTGTACCAAAACCTGTAGATGTTTTTACAAAATCTGCACCTGCACTTACTGCCAATTCACACGCTTTTTGAATCTGTGTTTTAGTTAAATAACAGTTTTCAAAAATTACTTTTAACGTATTATTAGCAATAGCTTCTTTAATTTGCTTTATTTCGCTCTTTACATAAGCAAAATCACCATCAATTAATTTACCTATATTGATAACCATATCTATTTCTGATGCTCCTTTTTCAATACAGTTTTTAGCCTCAAACACCTTTGCTTCAGTTGACATAGCCCCTAAAGGAAAACCAATAACCGCAGCTACTTTTACCTCAGAATTTTCTAATTCATTTTTTGCCAAGGCTACATAACTGCTGTTTACACAAACAGCATAGAAACTGTAGGTTTTTGCTTCTTCACATAACTTAATAATTTGTGCTTTTGTAGCAGTAGCTTTCAATAAAGTATGATCTATATATGGATTAATTTTCATTTTTTATTTAGTTTTTTTCCTAAAATATTGGTTGAAATTGTGGTGAATACCACAATACTTATAGAACTTAAAGGCATTAATATAGCAGCAATAACTGGCATCAGTTGACCTGTAATTGCAAAATATAAACCTACTACATTATAACATAAAGACAATACAAAACAATATTTAATAATAGATATAGCTTTTTTTGATGCTCCTAAAAATAGCCCTATTTTATGAAATTGAGAAGCATCTAAAATAGCATCGCATGCAGGTGAAAACACATTAATATTTTCTGACAATGCAATACCCACATCACTTTGTGCTAATGCTCCTGCATCATTTAAACCATCGCCTATCATAGCTACTTTTTTATTTTTTTGCTGTAGTGCCTCAACCACATGTAGTTTATCATTTGGTTTTTGATTGAACAATAAAGTTGTTTTTTGAGGTAATTTATTGGATAAAAATTCACGTTCTCCTTCGTTATCTCCAGAAACAACAGCCAGTTCATATTCTGGATGTAATGTATTAAAAATTTCTTGAACACCTTTTCTGTAAGTGTTTTTAAATGTAAATTTTCCTTTATAATCTTCGTTTAAACTAATATGAACAGAAGTATCAAAAGATAACTTTGCATCATCATTTTTAACAAAAGAAGCCGAACCTATTTTTAATTTTTCTTGTTGATATTTTACTTCTATACCTTGCCCTACAACCTCTTTATAACTTGTAATTGGTAAAGTATCAACATCAGAAAAAGTGTTGTATAACATTCTGCTTAAAGGATGGTTTGATGCTCGTAAACCACTTTTTAAAATACTTTTTTGTTGTAGATTTAAAGATGATCCATCGTAAGAAATATTACTTTTTACATTTGTGGTTAAGGTGCCTGTTTTATCAAAAATTAAAGAATTAATGGTTGCCAATTGTTCAATTACTGTGGCATTTTTTAAATAAAACTTTTGCTTACCAAAAATACGTAATAAATTACCAAAAGTAAAAGGAGCCGCTAATGCAATTGCACAAGGACAAGCAATAATTAAAACCGCTGTAAAAACGTTTAATGCAATACTAGCATCAACAAATAACCAATATATTGTAGCTACCAATGCAATAGATAGCACAATAATTGTAAAATGCTTGCTAATTTTATCTGTAAGTGTTTTAAAATTAGAGGTTTTGTCTTTCTGAAAAACATCATTACTCCACAATTGTGTTAAGTAACTTTGTGATACCGAAGCCAAAACTTCCATCTCTAAAATACCAGAAAGTTGTTTTCCGCCCGCAAATAACTTATCACCAGATTTTTTAGAAACAGGTTCAGCTTCACCCGTTACAAAACTATAATCGATATTAGCATTTCCGTTGATTAAAATTCCGTCTACAGGTATTAATTCTTGATTTCTAATTAAAAGCCTATCCCCTTTTTCGACCTCGTAAATTTGTACATTTTCTTCTTTTTGATTCGCCACAATTCTTGTAACCGCAATTGGAAAATACGATTTATAATCGCGTTCAAAAGATAAGAAACTATAGGTTTTTTGTTGAAAGAATTTACCCAATAAAAGAAAGAAAATTAAGCCTGTTAAACTATCAAAAAAACCGGTACCTAAATCTAAAATAATTTCGGTTGTACTTCTTATAAACAATACTGTAATACCTAAAGCAATAGGCACATCTATATTTAAAATTTTAGAACGTAACCCCTTGTATGCAGAAACAAAATAATCGTTGCCTGCATAAAAAACAACAGGTAAAGAAAAGAAAAACATTAGCCACCTAAAGACATTTTTATACTTTTCTATCCAAAAACCACTTACCTCAAAATACTCTGGAAATGAAAGAAACATTACATTGCCAAAAGCAAAACCTGCAATTCCTAATTTATAAATTAAGCTTCTATCTACTTTATTTTTTCCTGCTTCATAATCTTCTAAACTAATGTAAGGTTCGTAACCAATAGAACTTAACAACAAAACCACTTCTTTTAATGTTATGGTTTCTGAATTGTAAGAAACTCTAACTTTTTTCTTTGGAAAATCTACCTGAGAAGTACTAATTTTTGGGTTTAATTTGTGTAAATTTTCTAACACCCAAATGCAAGAACTACAATGAATGTGAGGTATATATAATGTTACTATTTGTGTATTACCATCGTTAAAATCTAGTAATTTTTCAATGATTTGTGGGTTTTCTAAAAAATCATATTTCCCTTGAATTTCTGTAGGAACTGCGCCCGGATTTTCTTGAAAATCGTAATAACAAGTTAAGTCGTTTTCAGAAAAAATTTCATAAACAGTTTTACAACCATTACAACAGAAATTTTTATCATCTACTTTAATGATATCATCTTTACAAGAATCTCCACAATGGTAACAATGTGTAGTCTTCATATTTACTCTTTTGCCTGATACAAATTTCCGTTAAGATTTTAGTTTAAAATATGATTATTATCAGTTTTTCAATATCTTTGAAACTTATAAATAAGACCAAATAATGGGTAAATGTGACCAATGTATTGTACGCCAATTTAATTCGTTAAAACATCTTTCTAAAGATGAATTGATTAGAATTTCTGCTTGTAAAACCTCTAAAATCATTAAAAAAGGAGAGCCTTTATTTGAAGAAGGAGATCATATTAATGGTATTTTTTGTATTAAAGATGGGGTTTGTAAGATTTCTAAAATGAGTGAAAATGGAAAAAATCAAATTGTTAGCTTGGTACAACGTGGTGATTTAATTGGTGAAAGAAGTTTAATTTCTGACGAAGTTTCTAATTTAAACGCGGTAGCTATTGACGATATGGAGGTTTGTTTTATACCAAAAGAAGAAATTATTAATGATTTAGAAAAAAACCCAAACTTTACAATGGACGTGCTAAAAACCATGGCCAATTCTTTAAAAAAGGCTGATAATATTATTGTAGATATGGCACAAAAGAGCGTAAAACAACGGTTAGCAGAAACACTTTTAAAATTAGAAGATAAATTTGGTACAAACGAAATGGGGGCTATAAACGTTCATTTATCTAGAGAGGATATTGCTAATATTATTGGCACAGCTACTGAATCTGCAATTCGTTTGCTTTCTAGTTTAAAGAAAAGTGGTTCAATTACTTTCTTAAAAAAAGACATTAAGATTTTAAATAAAAGCGAGTTGGTAAAGATTTCTAATGGGTTTTAATTTAGAAAGAATAACCAATTGCAAAGTTTAAAACAGGTGCATCTAATTGAAAATCTAAACGTTTTCCTGCTGCTAAACTGGGGTCGTTAAATGGTGCTGCCAAATCAAAACGAATCACAAAACCCTGTACATCAATTCGTAAACCAATTCCTGCACCAATACCTAATTCATTTATAAAATTAGAGGTAAATTTATCTGTAGGCGCTCCATTTTCATCATTAAAAGTTTCGTTAGTAACTGAATTCCACACATTACCAGCATCAACAAAAACAGCACCTTTAAAGAATGAGTAAATAGGAAAACGATATTCTATATTTGCCTCTAATCTAATATTACCTGTTCTATCAAAAAAAGTAGTATTATCCTCTGCGTTTCCACTATATGTACCAGGCCCTAAAGATCTTGTATTAAAGGCTCTTACACTGTATGGCCCACCAGAAAAGTATTGTTTTACAAATGGTATTACATCTGAATTTCCATAAGCATAACCATATCCTGCAAAAAATCTTGTAGCTATTTTTTGATTGTTATTATTTCCAAAATTAAAGTGATATCTAAAATCAACATCTGCTTTTGCAAATTGTGCATATTGCAAACCTAAAAACTCTTTTGCAGCACCCTCTTCTTTTTCTTTACCAAATAAACTGATGGAATTTCCTGCAATATCTAAAGTAGCGTTTACAAAAAACTGATGATTTTGTTGGTTTATCATTTCGTTATAAGTAAATGAAAATGTGAGGCCAGATATAAATTGTTGATTGAAACTTTCTTCTAAAAAAGGATTATTGTCTAAGATGGTTTCAAAAGCAGCTGTTGTATTAGATAAGCTTGAGTAATTTAATGATATAGGATTAATTTCGTAGGTAATATACTTATTAGCATCCCAAATATACCCAAAAAGTGCAGAACCCGATGATAAGGTGTAGAGCTGACTTCTACTTAAATAAGTAGCACTTAAACTTGTTTTGGTTTTTGGTATTGAGTATTCAAAAAAATCTTCTTTAAACCTAAAAGGAGCAATTACTCTAGGAAAAATTAATTCTGATTTTATACCTAATTCTAAACTACTTAAACCAGTAGTATTACCATTTGCTAACTGTGTTTCGTAACCTACAGTGCCTGTAATATTTAAGGTTTCGCCACCTTTAAACAAGTTTCTGTTGCTAAAGGTAACACCTAATGTAGGCCCAGCAAAATTGTTAGATTTGGTAACGGCTTGCAACTCTGCACGTATTGCACGTTTTGTTAAAGGCGATAAAAAAATATTGGCCTCTAGAGCTCCTTTATCATCATTTGCAATAGTATCAATTTCATTATACTGAATGTTTACATACTTATATGCACCAATTGTAGATAAACGTCTTGCTGTATTCTTTGATTTTTCTGGATTATAATATTCGCCTTTTTTTAAAGTGATGAAATCGTTTAAATACTTTGGTTTAAACGCAATTTGATTTTGATAATATTTTTTACCATCAAAACGAGTATATTTACCTGTAATTGAGTCTTTTAAATTATAATCTGGATATACATTTATATTTTTTAAAACATAAGGTACTATAGACTTTTTAGGTACTTTAGCTTTTAACTTTAAAAATAAATCGAACTTTTTATTACTATATTGATTGGTATCTGCCTCAAAAATTAAAAAACTTGAATTGAAATTGTAAAAACCTTCTTTTTTAAGCGCAGCATCTATTCTTTCTCTTTCAAATTTAAAATTGTTTAAATCGAAACGCATATTTTTCTCGAAAGGTGTTTGTACACTAATTTTTTTAATAGCTCCATAAATTGGAGCTGCCATACTATCTACTTTAAAATTTTGCATTTTGTAAGGTGCAGGTATTTTTAAGTTGTATGTAGCTGAAACTCTTTTTTGTTTTTCCTGAAAAGATGATACCACAGAGCTGTAAAAAAAACCGTTATTTTCTAGTCTATTTCTTAAAATATCTTCTACTTCAACCAAATTAACGTCTGACTGATATACGGGCTTTTGACCAAATTTTTTATACAACCATTTGTTTAAAAAATTAGGGTTTTCTTTTTTGTTTTTATAAAAATAATATACCCCCAAGTTCATCCCTAAAAACTTTGTATTCGGCTTTGGTCTTATAACATTTTGTAAATTTTCTTTTAGTTTGCTCTTTTTTTGTATAGAAGAATCTGCCTCTATTTCTATTTTTGAACCAGTATACAAACGCTTACCTTCTGGTATAAATTTATTTATACTACAAGAGCATATCAATATTAATAATAGTACAATAAATGGTGTTGCAACAATTTTTCTCAAAGCTTACTCTTTTTCTTTTTTACTACTTTTATTTTCTTTTTTTGCACTTACTTTTTCAACGGTATTCTTTTTTTTATCCTGCTCATTTTTATCATTTTGATTTCTTTGAGATTGAGGCCTAAAAATGGCATTCCACATTTCGTTAAATTCATTAAACTCTTGGGTAAAAATTAATGCTATTCCGCTTACAATAGTCTGTCCGTCTATAATATTTTCAAATTCGTTTTTTCTAAATCCTTTTACACGATACCTGCCATCTTCTGTAATTTTGTACTCTAAAGTTACATTACCAATAACTGGAGTTTGTTGGTTTGTTGCATTGGTACCTTGTAAATCTAAGTCGCTACCAACTCTTACTGTTAAGCGCTCGTTAAAAAGTTTTTTTTGTGCGGTAACTCCTAATTGTGTTCGGTCTGTTGGAGAATTGCCTTGATAATCTGTATAACTATTTAAATCGAAATTAAGTTCGATACCAGTTTTGCCTAAAATTTTATCAGAAAAAGCATTTAATTGTCCTGAAACTGCATCATTTAAATTATCTCTAGCAATTGTTGCAAAACCTCCAGAACTACCATCGCTACCAGAGTTTGGATAAAATCGATTTAAAACCAACAAAGAAAAAACTTGTTTATTGAGCTCTTCTTCTTGCTGGTTTACTTGTTGAACTCTGCTATATACTTGCCCACCAATGGCACCTTGTTGGTCTTCTGGCATATCTAAATTAAAAGAAATTTTGGGTTGTAGCAATTCTCCATCAATATTTAAGTATACATTAAAAGGCAATACTTGTTTAAATTTATTTTTAATTGATGGATCTTCATTCGAAATTTGTGCTGCCATCAATGGCGATGCTGATGTTTCTAATTTATAAATTGCTTTTACATCTAATTTGGCGTCAAAAGGATTGCCAGACCAAGAAATTCGACCTCCTGGCGCTAATAAGAATTTTCTATTTACCAATTGATATAAATTCAATTCATAATGACCTTGCGATATTTCATAAATTCCTGATAAAGATATATTACCATTTGGTAACATGTTAAAAATCAAATCTCCATCACCAGAAACATTAAAATTATCTCCAGTTTCTTCATCAATAACTACAGTTACTTTGGCTTCTTTATCAATTTTTAATTGTGTTGAAATATCAAAACCTGTAATTGTTGCAGTTTGTTGTTCGGTTTCGGTTAAAATAGCATCAGGATTTTTTCTATTTACAAAAACAACTACGTTATCTCTATTTTCTACGGTTGCGTAAGATGTAGGCAATACGTAATTAACATTGGTTTCTTTGCCTAAAGTTATATTTGCTGATAATTTAGGGATTTGTAAATCTCCTGTTAAATTTGCATTGACATTAAAAGAGGCAATACCATAAAGTGATGGATTATCTTCTTTTGTAGCGTTTAAAACTCTAAAGTTTTTTGCGCTTAGCTTTACATCAAATTGAGGGTTTATAAAAGATTTGGTTAAAATTTTACCAGAAAGTTTTAGGGTGTTTTTCTTTGCATCTAAAACTAAAAAATTATCTAAATAAAAACCGTTATTGTCCACTCGTAATTTTTCGTCTTTTAAGGTAAATTTTGTGTTTAATTTTGTGATGTTAAAGGTTGCATCCTTGAAATTTAAATTGCCATTATAATTAGGATTAGACGTTTTACCATCAACAGTAAAATTACCAGAAAACGAACCACTAGTTTCTTTTATTTCGCCCAAAGAAAGTGTATTTAAGGCTTTCATTTTAAAAGTATTTAGTTGAATTGATAGATTTAAGTTGGCATCTTTATTTTGTACAAAATAGTCTCCTGTTACATCTACATCTATATCGCCTTCTTTTAAGGTTGCATTAAAATCGTATGTATTATCTCCTAAAGATTTACCATTTATAGATAGTTTTCCAAAATCGGTTTTTAGGAACTTTAATTGATTAACACTTAAATCTGCTATAATACCAGTATTCTTAAACGGATTTTGTAAAACAAATTGGCCGCTTAAAACACCTGTTGCTACTTCTTTATTCGGATTTAAATAATTAAAAATCTCGTTTATTTTAAAATTGTTGTAATCAATTGCTACATGTTCTTTGGTTATTTTATCTAATTTATCTGTAATTTCTATTGATTGATTGGCTTTTGTAATTTTAAAGTCTGTAAACTGTAATTTATTGTTCTGTAAAACTATTTTATTAGATGCTGGTATTGACCAAAATCTTTTATTTAGTATTAGGTTTTTAGAATTTACGGATAATTGAAGGCTATCTCTACTCCCTGTTATTTTAGAGTTTACATATAACAAAGTGTCTGCTTTATACATACCAGAAAAATTTAAAGACAACTCATTATTTACCTGATTACCAGTTATTACTGTTTTAGGAATGTACAACGGATTTGCTTTTATATCTTTAAACCCCAATTTAAAATTAAAGTTTTCCTGATCTGTTGACATTGTAAAAGCCAAACTATCTAATTCGTTACCACTATAATTAATATGTGGTGCAGTGATGTTGGCATTTAACTTTCTTTGCATTTCGTTAAAATGGACAGCAATATTAATGGTATCTACATCTTTTACATTTACTAAAAACACTTCTTTTAACAATGTTGTTTGTGCTATTTTACCCTGTAATTTTAACTCAACAGGATTTAATATGGTGTCTTTTCTTTTAAAATCTCTATAAAAATAACTTGAAATATGATGTTGTAAAACTTCACTAAATTCTGTTGGACTTGCATTAGATTGCAGCTTTGCCTCAATCATTTTATTTTTTAACACAAATGCTGTAGTGTCTTTGTCTATATACGTTTCTGAAAGTATTTCGCCTAACAAATAACTTCTATTATCGTATACAATTGTACCATTTTTTACGTTAGTATTAATTTTATATTTCTCTAAATTTCCATTAAAATTTAATGAAATATCCATACCTGCTTTTACCTTGCGCTGCATAAAACCTAGGGCTTCTAAATCTGCCCCAATTACATCAACATTTACAGTTGCTTTTGTATTAATGGTATCTAAATTAAACATTCCGTCTAAATTTATATTCAAGTTTTTATCTTTATAATTAGACGTTAAGTTTCCTTTTCCTTTTTTTAAATTGGCTTTAATGTTTACATCTTTTAGTGCATAATTTTTCAATTTAAAATCTGTAATTTTTGCTTCTAAAATGGCATTGAGATTGTTTATTGTTTTTCCACTTCCTTTAGCATAAAAATCCAAACTAATTTCACCCAATTGATTGTTGTTTAGCAACTCATCTACTTTATAATTTTTGATGTTAATTTCGGTGTGATAATCTAGTATTTTTTTATTTTTAAACTCACCTTTTGCTTCTATATTTCCTTGAGTAGAATGTAGCTTTAAGTTTGCTTTTACCATATCTAATGATCCTTCTAAACTACCAAAAACTTTAATTTGTTTAGGAAAATTAAGCCCTAAACTGTCTTCATTTACAAAATTCAATACATCATTTTTAGTTGTTTTAGCTTTAAAATCAGCTAAATTTACTTTTAATAATTTAGGCTTTGACACATTATGAATTGTACCATTAACAGCTACTTTGCTAGAGTTTCCCCAATTTATAGTAGCATTAGTTAAATTAATTTTAGAAAGCGTTCCGTTTGCAGCAATACTTGCATTAGTTGGTTTTTTATAGATTGTATTTATATATGCATTATTACGTAAAGTAGGTTGCAATTTCAACAACTCTTTTAAATTAAAGGTAATTGATGGTATATCTGCAAAAACTGTAGTTTTTTCTGGAGCATTTATAAACTCTGAAATTGATTTGTAATGCAATTTAACATTACCCTTTATACTATTTTTATTTAGTGAAAAGTATAAATTATTTAAGGCTAATTTTTGATTTGAAAAAGTAGTGCTAAAGGTGAAATTATCTAAATTTAATCCTGAACTTTCTTTAAAATTAAACGTATTTACAACTAAGCCTCCGCTTTTATTTTTATAATTAATAGACGATGCGTTTAGGTTAAATTTCTGAATAGCAATGGCATTAACATTAAACTTATCTGTTTGTAATACAGCATCATCAACAAGATAATGTATCGCATTATTTTGTAAATCAAATTTTCCAAGCTGTAAAGTAAGGTTTGGTAATTGAAACTGTTTTTTTACTGTTGAAGTATTTGAAGGACTCGTTTTTGTTTTTACAGTAATTTTTGATTTTTTTAAAGCAATCTCATCAATATTAAAAATATTTTGGTTGGCATCTAATATGGAATGAATAGCGGAAAAATCAACTACATTTAAGTCAGTAATAAGTTGATTATTAACATCTTCATAATATACGTTAGCGTTTTTTAATTTGATGTTTTCTGCTGATAAATACGGTAATCTTGACGGCTTTTTAGAAGTTTGTTCTACTGGTTTTTGAATGTATTTGATTTTGGAATTTGATAAATAAATTTCGTTTATTTCAAAAACCATATTTGTGACATCAATTTTTTTTACACTTGTGCTTAGTTGACCAACTTTGTTAGCACTTTCAATTCCTGAAGGAATATCAATATAATTTACATCAATTTCTGTAAGATTAACATTACCTATAACGATGTTTGATGCTGTAACTGTGGTATCTTTTGTAGGTTTTTCATTACTTTTTTCTGATGCAAAAGCATCTATTAAAAATTGAAAGTTGTATCCAGAGATGGTATCTTTTCTAATAATATTAGCTTTTAAACCATTCCACTTTAAATCATCAACTCCAAAAGCTGTTCCTCTAATCATTTCTAAAAGAGGTAGATTGGCTTCTAAAGATTTAGAATACACTAAAGTATCGCCTTTTTTATCCTCTAAAAATAACCCATCAATTTTAAGGTTTCCGTTAAAAGTAATGAATGCTTTATCAACCTCAAACTTCGTATTTGTTTTATCAGAAACATAATTTGTGAACTCATTTATAATGATGTTTTGCCCCCAAGAACTTCTAATAAATAGGATCATTAAAAGTAAAAACACAAGAACCCCGATTAAAAAACGGAAAATTCGTTTTAAAAATAAATACTTTTTCTTATTGTTTTTTTCGGTATTCAATTTGGTAAACATTATAATCACAAATATACAGTAGTGTAACACCAAAATTTACTTTTATTGCTTTAGATATTAACTCTTTTGCGCAGATTAGATGTGGTTAAAAAAGATTTCCTACATTTGTTTTACTAGCTGATAAACATATCTCTAACCATCATGAAACAAATCATCATCTTTTTACTTTTGGTAATAGCTTCTTTAATTGCCTATGGAGTTTATAGTGATTATAAACGATACAATGCGCCTGAAGTTAATTACAAAACCAAAAAAAATATTGATCTTACTTATCATAACAAGGATCTTTTGTTCAGTTATTACAAAGCTATTGAAGATTTAAATAGTTATGTAATGTTACAATGGTCTGCCAACAAAATTGATGTAAGAACGCCTGAAGATGATACTATTGAAACAAAATTGGCTGTTGAAACTTATGCTACTAAACTAGCAAGAGTAAATTATTATGAAGCTATTTTGCAAAATTCTTTACAATTAAAAAATAATGGTCTTAGTAATACCGAAATTAAATTTATAGAAGAAAAAGGTTTTTCTCTAAAAGACTACCATAGAAAACTAAAAAACGATCAGATAAAAGCGCTTTTTAACCCGAATAATAAATTATACAATGGTTCAAAAAATGCTATTGTTTACGAAGTACAAAAAGAGCTAAACAACAGGGGTTTTACAATTAAAATTGATGGTGTTTACAGGGCAGAAACTTTAAACGCTATCAAACAATTTGAAGAAAAAAACAAGCTATTTGCTGATGGTTTGTTAGATAAACTTACTCTTGCCATTTTGTTTGAATAAGAATACTATACCCAAAAATGTTGTGCCAAATAACGTTGCTTCAATTTTAGAAACTATTGCTAAAGCTTTCTAGAACTTCTTATTTTTAGCTTTTTAACCAATCCTCATATATTTTATGGCGCTTCAATTCCAATTTCAATTACGGAAGCAAGTCCGATATTTGCAATCATTCCACTAGCAAAAACTAAGCCAACGCAAATGATTCCAAAAACAGAGGCTAAAATAGAAAGATTGGGTAAATCATCTTTTATTTTTTGATGAATTGCAACCACTAATACAGCAAGTAAAATTCCTAATAAAACATAACTTATTAAGTTTATTGTTGATAGCAATACATAGTTATCCGTCAAGAAATTTAATTTTCAATGTCTGTTGCGTTTGCTTTTGGATACTCTAATAGTGCACCATAAACGATAAAGGCTATGATGTAAATTAATCCGAGTGAAATTGAACAAATTCCACCAAGCTTTTGTATCATTTTTGTATTCATAAATGTAAATTATAGCTTATTAATAGGTATGTGAATTGGGGGAATTCACTATTTATAATTCAGCTTAAAACCAGCTAAATCCTATTCCTACATTAAAGATTACTGCATCTCTTTGGGCATCACCATCTAAAGAAGCATGACCCAAAACTAATTTAGATTGCACATTAAGTGCAAAGTTTTTCTTTTTATACATTTCGTAACCTGAACTTACCATTACAGCAGTACCAAAATTCCAATCGTCATTTACATCCTCTTTAATGTCATATAATGCTGGGGAGTCTATGGCTAAACCAACACCTCCATGAATCCACCATTTATCTTTTACCCAATATTGTACAGAAGGAATGAACCCTCCAAAATTTCTGTCATTATCTTGAAATTCATAAATATTTCCAGGCATAGATATGGTAATCGCAAATTTTTCATTTAACATATAACCGAATTTTAGATCTGGAAAAACAAAAGTTCCTTGAGATTTGTCAAACGTTTGAATACCCTCACTATCTTCAATACTGATAATACCTCCACCAACTACGAATTCAAACATGAATCCTTCTCTTTGAGTTGTTGTTTCTGAATTTGTCTTTTGTGCGTAAGTTATACTAGATAATAATGCAAAGGCTACACAAGCCGTTTTTACTAAAATTTGTTTTTTGATTGTTTTCATTTTAATTGATTTCATAATTGTTTGTTTTTTTTGATGGTTTAAATTGATGTTATTTTTGTTTTTTTAAAATTTTATAAATTCTTTTATTGATAATTTCTGATAAGTTCCAATTATACAATTTTGGGTCAGTGGTGTTGTAAAAAGCAATAATTACAGCATCAATATCTTTGTAATATTTTGCAAAACTTTGGTAACCAGGCACCCAACCAGAATGTTCAAATTGGTAAATAGAAGCATATATTTCTTGTTCTCCTTCTTCAAAAACAGATCCATTGTTTAAGGCTCTTAGAAAAATACCCACATCTTCTGCTGTGGCATGCATGCCATAATCGTTTGTTTTTATATCATGAGCGTATCCAAGATGATAACCACTCATCACACTATCTAAATTCACTTCTTTGAGAGAGCTAAACGTATTTTTAAGACCTAAAGGGTTTAAAATTTCTTCTTTAATAAATTGAAAATTGCCATAGCCTAATTCGTTATCCATTATTTTATTGATGAATAAATAATTTGTATTACAATATTCATAGTCTTCACCAGGCTTAAAATTTGCTGGTTTTCCTTCTATTAGTGCCAAACTTTCTTCAAAAGTTTCAGTAGGAGCTTCCCAAAATTTTGGAGCATCCGTAAAGTTAGGAATACCACTTTTATGCTGAATCATCTGTCTTAATGTAATTTTATCTGCGTATTCTATTTTATCCTTTAATTCAGGTAAATAATCTGCAACAGTTTTATCCAAAGAAAGTCGACCTTGATTTACAAGTTTTGTAACAGCAACTGCATCATACAACTTGCTAATACTAGCTATTTTAAATAGCGCTTTAGGTTTTGCAGGTGTTTTAGTTTCTCGATTATGCCAGCCAGAAGTATAATGTTTTGGTTCTTTATCTGTTTGGTCTATATAAACAATCATTCCTTCAAAATCATAATCTAAAGCTTCTTCTAATTGTTCTTGAATGGTATCTGGAAGAGGTTTTCCCCAAGCCTTAACTAAAGTCCAAGGCACAAAGGTTAAGGAGAATAAACTAGCAAGTATAAACAGTATTTTAAGCATTTTTTTTAGATATTTTTTTTTCATTAGATGACGATATTTTAAATTGTATTGATATAAGATAAGTGTTTACCATTTTAAACCAAAAAAAGGTTTTAAAACTGCAACTCTTTTTAGGATGAATTCGTACACAAGAAAACAGGTAATAAATGTAAATGCAGTTATCCCTATAAATTTTAACATAGGATGAAGATCTAAAGGCAGAATTAATAATGCACCTGCATATAAGACAAACATGTGAATAATATAAACAGGATATACAGCTGCACTTAAGTAACTTAATAATGCACTTGGTTTATTAAGGTAGCCATAACCCAGCCCAAAAACACCTAAAATCCAAGAAATAGATTCTACAGAGGTTACATACATATTTGATATGGATTGAAATCCTGTAAAACGAATTAAAAATAATGTTGCAGCTATGCTGATGTAGATCCACTTCCATTTTAAAACTGTTTGCCAAAATACATTACCACAGTAAACCAACAGAAAACCAAAAAAGAATGCAAGAAGACCGATAAAAAATCCATGCCAGTTTTGTGCATACATTTCAAATAATTGAGGTTTTACAAAAAACACTTCTAACATAAAGAAAACGGATATTGCTAATGGACCTAAAGCATAACGCATCATTTTTTGAATAGCTTTCTTAAATTTTCCGTTTTCATTGTTTTTTAAATAGAAAAACACAGGCGATAACAGCAGCACATAAGCAAATATGTTACCTAAAAACCATAAATGACCACTATCTGGAAAATAACTTAAAGGCATATTATAATACTCTTGAAAAATATACATATGCAAAGGTGTAATTGCAAAATATCCGAACACAAATGGAACTAAAATTCGTTTGGCACGCTCTATACATAACTGTTTAAAATTTCTTTTTTTCATCGCAAAAAACAATCCCATTCCTGATACAAAAAATAATAAAGGAATTCTCCATACATTAAGCATTGTCATTGGTTTCCACAATCCTTCTAAGGCTTCTTCACTTCTTATAAAACCTATAAACATTGCCCAAGGTTGAAAAATAATGGCTATGTGATAAATCAATAATAACCCAATTGCGATTACTCTTAGCCAATCAATATCGTATCTTCTTTCTGTTGTCATCTTATGTTTGTTTACTCTAGCGTCATTGCTACAACAGGACGTGCTTTTTGCAATTCATCTAAATCTAATGTAAATCCCATTGGTTTTAATTGCAGTATTAGCATTTCGTAAATAGGCTTCATTTGAGCGAAATCACCCTTAACAATTTCCTGTGGAGTTGCTCCAAAATTATTACGTACAGTTTTGTCTGCTTTCGCATCAATTAATAATTGTACAATTTCTATACGTCCAAAAAATGCTGCAGTATGCAAAGCTGTACCTCCATCATTATTTTTTATCGTTAAATCTGCATCAGCATTCATTAAAGTTTTAGCAATTTCTGTTTGATTAAAAGTGGCTGCAGACATTAAAGGTGTAGAACCAGACATTGGTTCTTTTTGGTTGATGTCAGTTCCAGCTTCAATATGTTGTTTAACGGCTTCTAAATTTCCAGTTAATACAGCTGCATGGATATCAATAGTTGGTTTGGTTATCGTTTTTGATGTTTCTTTTAAAGAGTTTGTATCTGTCTTTTGGTTGGATTGCACACACGAACTTGTTAATAAAAGAATTAAGAATACGATTAAAGTTGTAATTCTGATAGCAGTAATTGTAAGTAATTTCATCATAAATATTTTAAAGATTAATAACTTTGTTTTTGTTGATGCAAATATCCAACAAGAATCAAAATTCCTTTAAACCCTTATGAAGCCTAATGTGTAAAGTTTGATGATAGATTGAAAATTATGACGCAGATCTATAAATTATGACGCAAATAGCAGTTTTTGGTCAAGAATTTAGAATTATAAAACGTTACGTTTAAAATAAAAATTGATACATTTGGAATAGCATAAAACAACATGTCTCAGATCTCGAAAAAAGCAAAATTTATAGCACATGCAGAAGTGGGATCAACACCAAAAGTTGTGGAGTACAGATAAAAAGCAGAACTTTGATATTTAAAATATTTAAGGTTTGGAGATTTCAATTGATGTTATAAAATTATTATTACCAGAAGTTTTAGTAAATTACTTTAAACTTACCAAGTATGAAGTTAAACAAGAAGAACTTCATTTCTATTTTACGGAGTTAAATACAGTTCCTGAAGAATTTAAAGGATTAAAACTAAGCTCTAAAGGCTTCTTTCCAGAAGCTACTATTCAAGATTTTCCAATTCGAGGTAAAAAGGTTTTTCTACATGTTATTAGACGACGTTGGGTTGAGGAAAATTCTAAAAAAGTAGTGACAAGAGATTGGCAATTAGTAGCAAAAGGCACTAGAATTACAAGTGAATTTGCTGCTTTTTTAAAACAGATCAGTCAGTAATAATGCTGTTAGCA
>NZ_JBTLRD010000060.1:0-2183 GCF_054584775.1 Polaribacter litoreus
ACGTTTTGCTCAAATTTCACCATTTTTAAAACTCCAACTTTCACGAGTTTGAGTGGATTCACGCATTATTTACAACGGTCTTGTGTATGGCTCGTTGCGGAAAATCAGCTATGATTTTCCGCCGTAACCCAAAGATAGCAAATTGCAATGAATTCCGATTAGGAATTCAGCCGCAATGAGCTATACACGTTGTTAGCCACTGGATTTTTATGCCATTAATTGTTTAACATCAAATCTTTCAGCTTCTTTGTCATCCATAATCAAAAACTTAATGTTAGGGTTATTAATTTCGTCTCTAAAATCGAAGTAAGCTTTAATAAATCTGTTCATTTGTTCGTCGGAAGCTATATTGTCTTTATAGACTACTATGAAAACCATAGTTCCTTTTCTTTTTGTTGTTTGAGCATAATAGCTAAATGTGCGTCTAAACTGTTTGTATGAATCTCTGATAAGTTGCATACTTAATTTATTCTGCAGGTATTTAATTTCGACTAAAACATCTCGATGTTTAGAATTATTGTAGGCATTTAATAATAAGTCAACCTCATATTTGTCAGCAATCTTGATATTGTTACTCACTTTATAATTGAAAGTGTTATAATCCAGTAACTTTTGGTAAAAATGATTTTCTAAATCGATTAAATTAGTTTTCAGTTCATTTCTACTTTCCTTTGAAATTTTCTTTTCAGGTTTTTCTTTTATTATATCAGATTCCGCTTTTATTTCGTCTTCGATTTCCGAATCAGCCTTTTCCAAAACCTCTTTAGGTTTTAAGTTTTTCTGATTTGCTCTTTTCTCTGCAATGTCAATACTTTGAAATTCATCTAATATTTTTTGTTTTTTGGACCATTTCCAAATTCCGTAGCACATAGATATTATTCCAATTACAAATAAGGTAATTGAAATATATAGGATGGATTTAGAAATTAATAAGTTAAGTTGAATTCGAGAATCTAAAAGTGTACGTGCACTTTCATTCATTAATTGATAATCCCTTTCGGAAACAACCAATCCTTGGTCTTGTTTCATAAAAAGCCAAGGAATTAAAAAAAGCAGAACCGACAATTATTAATCCTGTAGAAGTGATAAACTTGTATAGGTCGGAAAATTCAATTTTGTTAAACATATTTTTTCAATCTTGTGGCTAACGGTTTGGGCTATGGTTTCGTTACGGAATGGTACGCGAGTATCATTCCGCCGTAACCATAAAATTAGCAAAAAGGCTCGAAATTCCGATTAGGAATTTCAGCCGTAATGAACTATAGCCGTTGTTAGCTGCTGTATTTTTTATCCAATCATTGTAATCCAATCGCCAAAATTATCAAGTAAGAATTTAATACCTCTTTTGAAAACTTCCTTTCGTCCAAGTTCCAACACCTCTTTGAGCAACGGCAGGCTCTTTTTCCGAACTTTTGCAAAGAATCCACTAATTCTTTTTACAGTTGTTCGTTTTGTCATTGACGGAATATCTTCTTTTATTTCTTCCGCTTCCTTAATTAAGTCTGCGTTTTCCTTTTCGTTTTGCTTTAAAATATGGATAACGTTTACGAAGTAATTATGAATAATCACTTGCTTTTCCAGTTCATAAGGTTTTGTGTCTGCATCTTCATCAAGAATTTCGAAATTCGCATAGAATTCCTGTTCGTACTCGTTTAAGATACTTTCCTCTGCTGATAGTTCCGTTTTATTATATGCCTTAATTAGATTTGTCCATTGTTCCAATAATGTAACAATTGAATTTTCTTCAGTTCCGACTTTTCTTGAGTCAAGAGAAGTTCCATTTGTTGGGTTGTATTCGGCTTGGAAAATTATTTTGTTGCTTGAGTTTTGAGAAGGATTTGAGACAGAAAATTTAAAGTCCGAATATTTTGATTTGTCCTCAATCACTAATTCGAATGGTTCGTTTTTTGTCAATTCCAGAATGTCATTGTTGACTTCGACAAACGTTCGAATCCGTTTAAAAAGTCTTTCGACTGTTTGTAATAAAACTAAAGTATGTTTTTTCTTATTTATCATTTGTCAATATTGCAGCTAACGTTTATGTGTATTATTTGTTGCGTAAATTTAGCGAAAAAAAAGCTATTTAGCCTAAACTTTAGCGTTTCTGAGGTTTTTCGTAAGAAAAACCCGAAAAAGCAATAAATTTTACACGGTGTTATGTTTTGTTGCGATACGTTTGAGTA
>NZ_JBTLRD010000061.1:0-2128 GCF_054584775.1 Polaribacter litoreus
GTAGAGAAAATTCCCGCGTAAAATTTTCGCGTTGATTTGATTTTTTAAAATTCGCGAGAGAGTGTTCAGCATTTTTTCCTGCGTTTAGATTTTCCTGAGCAATAAAACATAACGTTGTTGTATAAGGTTTGTTGCGTTGTTTAAGCACTAAAGTTACTAAATAATTACAGACAAAGAAAGTCCGAGAGGACTTTCGTAAGTGAGCAAAAAGCCAGCAATAAATTTTATACGGTGTTAGCATTAGTTATTTCTTGTATGTCTTTAAACGTTTGTCCTTTTTTATTAACCCATTCAGTAAATCCATTAGAATTTCTACCCAAAATCATATTTGAAGCTGCACTTGGACTATTGAAAACTGTGTCTTCTGCAAATATTAATTTTTCATTATATTCAATCATTATTTCTGTTTCGACTAGTTTTCTTCTCATATTTCTATAAGTTTCAGTACAAGAATTAGAAAGTCCCTTTTTAGCTTCGCTTCCTTTAAGAACAATGTATCCTTGGTCAGTTTCTTTCATTGAAGCTTTGAATGATTTTGTTTTAATAAAATATGTTTCGTGTATTAATTTAGAATTATTAGATTCATTTTCGATTGTTTGTTTAACTGTAGAAGATATTAAGAACTTAAAACCCATTACTGGAAGTATAAGTTTTATTTGTTCAAGGAAATATTCCATATCTGAAATATCAGCTTCATGAAGTGTAGGTAAACTCGGAGAGTTTCCATTATCGATTTGAGCAGTTTTAGCCTCAATTGCTAATTGCACTAATCTTGATTCTAAATATCTAATTTGCGTTTTAGTTAACAATTCATCTTTACTAACGAAAAAAATTAATTCCTTAAAGTCTTTATTTGGGTCGCTTAAATGTTGTTTTAATCTTACTTTTATGTTTTCAGCTTCTCCAATATATATTTTCTCATCGAAAGCATCATCAGTTGGATCACCTTTCAAACAATAAATTCCAGGATTATCAAATTCACTTCTTGCCATTATTTTATTAATAGAAGCTCTTGGACTGTATATTGCTTTCCCAACCCAATTTCCAATTTCACTTAATCTTGGTCCATAAGCAGTTCCATCAATCATGTATACAGTTAATTTCTTTCCCATCTATAGTTTTTCAGTTTAATTAATGCTAACGTTGTTGTGTAAGGAAAGTTGCGTGTTTCCAAGCAATAAAGTTACTAAATAAAACACGAACCAAGAAAATCCGAGAGGATTTTCGTAAGTAGGCTTTTACCAGCAATTTTTTTTACACGGTGTTGGCTACAGTATTTTTATTTTTTATTCCAAATGCAAGTTATTCCATCTGATGTAGAATAATTGTAAGTATTATTACTTTTATTAAATATTAATGTAAAATCTTCACTATTTTCTCGAACAAAAGTTGTGTTATTTGTACGAATCCAAATAAATTGTTTTCCATTTGTAGTTTGAATTAAGAAATCACCTTTTTCAACTGAATTTTGAGCAAGGATATTAACCTTTATATCTTGACAACTTGACACAAAATTACCATTTAACATTTCAGTACTTATTTTTAAATCAAAATCTTTCAAATATTTTAATGTTTTCGTAAAACTGTTAGTTATTAGCGGTTTAACTCCTTTTTTTACTTTGAAGGTAGTTTCTTGAGTCAAAACGCTTCCCTTTTTTATCTTGAATAAAACTGAGTTATTTGTTGTAAAAAGATTAGTTTGTTCACCTATTATTGATTTTCCATTACCAAATAATCCAGTTGAATTCCTAACTTTTATTTTTGTGAAACCTTGTTCTTCTGGTGTGAAAGGAAGTGATAACTCTCCATTATTATTTTTTACAAGAGGTACTTCATAGTATAAATCAGAACTATTTTCATTTGTTGAGTTTACTATTAAGATATATTTATCCTTCTTTTTTTGTTCTTCTTCCAATAATAATTGAGAAGTAACTTTAATTCCATTCTTCTCTCCTAACTTTTTTTCTTCTTGTCCAAAGCCTTTAGGTGATAGTAATAAAAGTGTAATAATAAAGGTAATTTTTTTCATTTTATTCATTTTTTTAGTTTTTATTGTATTATCCTGATATAGGTTGACCTTTTTTTAGGTTTAATTTATACCGTTCAAATTATTTTTTTAGCCGTTTAG
>NZ_JBTLRD010000062.1:0-2112 GCF_054584775.1 Polaribacter litoreus
GGAAACGCTAAAGTTTTAGTCTAAATAGCTTTTTTTTCGCTAAATTTACGCAACAAATAATACACCAAAACGTTATGGTGCATTTAAAGAATGACAGAAACAGAAGAAAAATATCTACCAACTGAAATCTTACAAAAGGCAATTGTAAGTGGAAAGGAATATGGTTGGAAACGAACTGACTTTAAGGAAGTAGTTGACAAGGCAGTAGAAGTCGGACTTGGAATTATTGGCGGACAAGTTCAATTTAAACTTCCAGACGGTACTTGTGAACTCTATTGGCACAAATATGACACGACAGAAAGAAAAACAGGAGAAAGTTGGAAAGAATACTGTCAGCGGACTAAAGCAGAATGTTTAAATCAATTTGAAAAACTTCCAGCTGACAGCGAATTAGTAAAAGAAGGAATTGAAAGCTTTGACTTTTTAAAAGAGAAAAGTAAAACTGACGCAATCCTCAATAACTTTTTAATTTTCATTCTTTATTTCAACGACCTTGAAACAGAACTAGAAAATGAGTGACGAAAAAATAAATATCGAATTGACTAAGGACGAAGCAATTGTTTTATTCGAATTTCTCGGTAGATTTAATGAGAATGACGACTTGAGTAAATTTGAAGACCAATCAGAACAGAGAGTGCTCTGGGACATTGAATGTATTTTAGAAAAGCAATTATCGGAACCTTTCAGAGCTGACTATTTAGAAATTGTGACTAAAGCAAGAGAACAAGTAAGGGACAAAGAATGAAAACGCACCATAACAGCACCTACACGTAAGCAGGGGTTTCCTGCTTCGTAGGACAGGAAAGTAGGAAATTTGAAGTTCAGTCCTTCGTAGAAAGTTCAGTGGTAAAAATCCCTGCCTGCGTGTAGCTGCAAAACGTTGTAAATAATAGTGGAAAACACTCAGAAACATGAAAATTTAAATTTCCAAAATGTCTGAATTTAGTTGTTCGTGGGAATTTTTTAATCGCTTATAAATGGAATTTAACAATTGCTGAATTATCTTTCACTCGTGAAAAAATTATTGTGGGAATTTTATCTTGTTTGTGGAAATATTAAACGTGTGAATTTACTCAGACTGGAAAATTAAAACGTGGGAAAATTAGCAAGACTTGAAATCAAAAACTGGAATTTAAGCAACTTTCGGAATTGAATTTCTTTGTCGAATTTATTACTTAAAATGTTGAATTAAGCAAAGTGCGAAAAACTACAATGGAATTATTAACTGGAAAAAAAACTACTATTTACAACACCGTGTAAAAAAAATTGCTAATTTTAGCTTAACCAAAAGTTGTTGCTTTTTTTGCAATCTTATATTTTCCTTCGGAAAATAACGATGGCACAAAATCGCAACTTTTAATACACCAAAACGTTGCCAACCATTTACCAATCACACTCTAAAAAATGATAGAATTACAAAAAGATGATATTCCTGTTTTAGATTATATAGCAAGTGAATTATGTAAAACGGAATTTATCTTTTCAATAAATTGTGAATATTTAAAAAATAAAAAAGTATTTGGATTTGGCAAAAACATTCCAAATAACGACGAAAAAGACAGACTTGAATTTGAAAGACTTGTTAGTATATTAGTTGAATATAATTGTGTTGATTCAAATTTAGAAATACCATTTTCTGGGGAGTTATGGGTTAGAAAAAACAAGAAAACTTTACAATTTGTAAAGCAAAAAGGTTTCAAAAACGAATTTAAAAAACAGAAGAAAACTTTAGATTGGTATAAAATAATTCCAATTTGCGTTGCTATATTTTTTGGTTCTTTAAGTGCTTATCAAAAATATAATTACAATTCTTTAGATGCAAAATTTGAGACTTTAGAAATTGAGAATGACTCTCTAAAATCTGAACTTAAATCATTGAAAATAAATTTGAATAAAACGAAAAGTAAACAGACTATGAATAAAGAAAAACCAGAATTAGATACTTTAAAAATAGAAAATTAATTGAATTTTAATAAATAATGGTTTTGACAAAAATATTGAATTTAAAAATAAAAATCTGAATTAAAAACGGTTTGCAACACCGTATATAATTTATTGCTGGCTTATTGCCTACTTACGAAAATCCTCGCGGATTTTCTATTCGGTTTTTAT
>NZ_JBTLRD010000063.1:0-1996 GCF_054584775.1 Polaribacter litoreus
GAACAACTAAATTCAGACATTTTGGAAATTCAAATTTTCACGTTTCTGAGTGTTTTCCACTATTATTTACAACGTTTTTGTATAATATTAGTTGCGTGCTTTAAGCACTAAATTTAGCAAATAAATCACAGATAGAAAGTCCGCGAGGACTTTCGTTAACTGGCTAAAACCAGCAATTAATTTTATACTGTGTTGTGTATAGTGCTTTATTCAGTTGCTAAATCCATTTTTTGATTCAATAATTCTACATTAAAATTAATTTTAGCATTTAAGGCTCTAAAAACTTTCAAAATTGTTTCAAATCTTGCGTCAGTTAAATTGTTTTCAATTTTAGAAATTTGAGCTTTTTTTACTCCAATAAGTTCTCCAAGTTGAGTCTGTGTTAATTTTCGGTCTTTTCGTGCTTGTCTAATTGCTTCTCCAATTAGGTCAAGTCGTAATTCGTTTTCGTAAGAATCTCTTTCATAAGTTCCTTTTTTACCAATATATTTGTCTTTTACTTCATCGAGTGTATATGTTTTCATTTCTTTTTGTTTTTAAATTCAAAGTATTTTTTCATTAATTCGGTTGCTTTGTCAATCTCCTTTTTAGGTGTTTTTTGAGTTTTCTTTATTATTCCGTGAGTTGCAATAACAATTGTCACTTTCTTGTCAGTTTTATTCCAAAATGCAAAAAGACGATACTGTTTTTTATTAAACAATGTCCGAAATTCCCAAATATCTGAAGTCAGTTTTTTAAAAAGTGTATTGTCGGATTTGACTTTTGCTTTGTCAATATTGAAAAGTATTTTTTCTCGTGCCTTCTCGTCCAATTCATCAAGAAATTCAAAAACTTCTTTAAGGAACTCAACTTTAAATTTTTCTATCATTCATATTTGTTTAATACAAAGATATAAGTTTCCTTTTTAGTAAACAAGTTTAATTTTATAACTGAATTTTTTTTCGCATTATACACAACGTTGTTGTATATGGTTTGTTGCGTGTTTTAAGCAACTAATTTAGCAAATAAAAACCGAATAGAAAATCCGAGAGGATTTTCGTAAGTAGGCTAGAACTAGCAATAAATTATATACGGTGTTGGGCACTGTTTATTTAAATATTTTCCTAATCATTTCAATCGCATCTTCTTTTGTTCCTTCTAGAAGTCTCAGCTTTTGTAATTCAAGTTTTGTGTTATTTGGTCCAACTGTATATAATGGCACATTTTTAAATTTATCTTTCCGAAGTTTATCAAATTTGTTTTTTAGTTCTCGTTCCTCATTATTTCTTGGTTCCATAAACTTATAACCAATTGAAATTTCTTCAATACAATTTTCATTAAAATGATATTTATTTTCAATTTGAGAAGGATTTTGAAATAACAATCTCCATTCATTCTCATAATTCCAGTTTTCTAGTTTTAAAATATATTGATAATATTTAGCAAAATTAGATTTTAAAGAAATAGACCTTGGTTCTTTTGCATAAATTACTTTTTTAAGTTTTGCAAATTCAAGGTTTTTTTTGATTAAAAATTCAGGTTTAAATTTTAGACAAAATCCACGATATGAATTTGCATAATGACTCCATAATAATGGTTCAATTCCATTTTCTGAAAAACTACAAATACCAATTTCTGATATGTCATTTAGACTTTCAACATATTCCAAGTCTTTAATTTCTTTTTGCTTTTCAATAATTAAATTTCTGTTACAGTCAAATGGGTCATTGAAATCTTTTGGATTACTTAAATAAACATAATTATTTTCCAATGAATCTAAACTAAATTTATTTAAAGAAAAATATTTAAACAAGCTTTTCGTTTCAGTTTTTTCAAGCTTTCCCTCTTTAAATACTTTCCAATCGTTGTTATCAAATAATATTTCAGTTTTTAAATCTATTACGATTTTTTCCATTTTTACTTTCAGTTTGTAATAGTGCCCAACGTTTTGGTGTATTATTTGTTGCGTAAATTTAGCGAAAAAAAAGCTATTTAGACTAAAACTTTAGCGTTTCCG
>NZ_JBTLRD010000064.1:0-1956 GCF_054584775.1 Polaribacter litoreus
TTGGTTAAGCTAAAATTAGCAATTTTTTTTACACGGTGTTGTAAATAGTAGTTTTTTTTCCAGTTAATAATTCCATTTTAGTTTTTTGCACTTTGCTTAATTCAACATTTTAAGAAATAAATTCCACAAAGAAATTCAATTCCGAAAGTTGCTTAAATTCCAGTTTTTGATTTCAAGTCTTGGTAATTTTCTCACGTTTTAATTTTCCAGTCTGAGTAAATTCACACGTTTAAAATTCCCACAATAATTTTTCACGAGTGAAAGATAATTCAGCAATTGTTAAATTTCATTTTTAAGCATTTAAAAATTCCCACGAACAACTAAATTCAGACATTTTGGAAATTCAAATTTTCACGTTTCTGAGTGTTTTCCACTATTATTTACAACGTGTTTATATATGGTTTGTTGCGTGGTTTAAGCAACTAATTTAGTAAATAATTACTGACAAAGAAAATCCGCGAGGATTTTCGTAAGTAAGCAAATAGCCAGCAATAAATTATATATGGTGTTGGCAAATCGTTTTTATTCATTCTTTTATTTTCTCCCACTTTCCTTTTCTAAAATACATATTATGAAATTTTTTAGATTTGAATACTAAGTAAAAATTCCACCAACTTTTTCTGTAAGTAGTTGGATTTGTTTCAGTAATATGATGATTAGGTTCATTCATTTTTAGAACGAGTCTTTCAGAACTGTATGGTTTCACAGTCGATATTGTTCCTTTGTTGATAGAAATTATTTGTTCATTTTCCATTGTGTAAAGAAATATAGAATCATTTTCAGTTATTTCCATTCTAAAATGATTGTATTGCCAATCAGCTTGTTTTCCTTTGAAAAAGTTTCGGTCAATTATATATTCTCCATAATAATCTTCTTTTTCAAGAAAACTTGTATCAGGTAATATACTCATAATTACAGAAAGTCCAATCAGACATAATATTGGAATCCAAATACAGCCAATAGCTTTAAAAAATCCTTCTTTTTTCGTGAATGCTCCTAATAAAAAAAGTATTAAAGTAATAGGAAGTATTATGAAAATCATTCCAAGATTAAATCCAAATCCCATTTAGTTTATTTTCGGTTTTTAATGTTTGCCAACGTGTTTATATATGGTTTGTTGCGTGAATTAAGCAACTAATTTAGTAAATAATTACAGACAAAGAAAATCCGCGAGGATTTTCGTAAGTAAGCAAAAAGCCAGCAATAAATTATATATGGTGTTGGCAACTGGCTTTTATTCATTCATTCATTCATTCATTTTCAATTCATGTAATTTTCAACAGTTTCCCATTTTGGGTCTTGATTAATTTCATATCCAAAACCTCTAATTAATCCTTCTTTATTTATTTGGGTTTGTAACCATTCGTGAACTTTTTCAGGGTCGTCAAGATAAATGTAAACATCTAAAAAAGAGTCATTAAATAAGTGTCCAACGTAATGAGCAGTAGTCAAACTTTTTATTTTTTTCAGAAGTTCATCTTCAAACCTGTTTGCAATTGAACTTTCTTCAGCTTCTGGAAGTCCATTTTCTTTACAGTTTTCTAATTTTAGTCCGATTGAAATACTTAAACACCAGGGATATTTAGATTTCTTACTGTATTTTTTATATGACATATTAAATGATCCAACAACTGGATTTCCGTTTGTAAGAGTTGCTTCCAAAATTGAAAATTTTTCTTCTGGAAATATTTTTTCAGATTCTGTTTTTTTATCTTGTCCGTAACCAAAAAGTGATGTTAGAATTCCCATTGTAATTATTAATATTTTGTGTTTCATTTTATTCAACTTTTTCCAATTTTTAATTTCTCATTTTATTTCCGGTAATTTTGAGCGCTTGTTGCCAACGTTTTGGTGTATTATTTGTTGCGTAATTTTAGCGAAAAAAAAGCTATTTAAACTAAAACTTTAGCGTTTCCGAGGTTTTTCGTAAGAAAAACCCGAAAAAGCAATAAATTT
>NZ_JBTLRD010000065.1:0-1954 GCF_054584775.1 Polaribacter litoreus
TCGGAAACGCTAAAGTTTTAGTCTAAATAGCTTTTTTTTCGCTAAATTTACGCAACAAATAATACACCAAAACGTTACCACCAATTAAAACCCAACGATGAAAATAACATTTTTTATAGTTATTTTAATTTTATCAGTAATAGTCAAAATACTTGCTGAAAAAAATAAACAAAAATCCGATTCTAATAGAAAAAGAATGGAACAAAAAGCTATTGAAGTAAAATATGAAAAGCAGATTGGTATAATTAACTCAAAAGAAAAAATAGAAACATTTTTCAATCAATTTAATTTAGCAAAACATTGGAATAATTTTGAACCTAAAATAAAGAGTGAAATAAATATAGAAACATTTGAAAATAGCAATATTGAATTAGGAAAATCAAAATTTGGAGGAGTGCCTGACTTACCTAAAAGTGTAGAGTGGTTTAAAGAAAAAAATGGAAAATCATTATCTTTTATTGCTCAATTAAATTTGAGCGAAATTAAAAATTTGGAAAGTTCTATAAGTTTACCAAAAAAAGGTATTATTTATTTTTTTTATTCTTCAGAGCAAGAATCTTGGGGTTCAGATTATAATGACAAAGATAAATTCAAAGTATATTATTCTAACGACTTGAATAATCTTGAAAAAAAACAAATCCCATCAGATTTTAGTGAATTTGGAATTTATAAATCCTGTGAATTAACTTTTTCAAATTCTTACAGCTTACCAAGTTGGGATAATGATTTTGTTTCAAAAGAATTAAATCGAGAGGAAAAAGATATATATGACCTTATAACTTACCCTCAAGTTAACCATAAAATTTTTGGGTATTCTAATAATATCCAAGGAGAAATGGAGCTAGAATGTGAATTAGTAACTAAAGGTCTTTATTATGAAGACTACAGAGCTTTTGATTCTCAAAAAAAAGAGGAATTCGAAAGAAAAGAAAAAGAGTGGAAACTACTTTTACAAATTGATTCAGACGACAAAACAGAAATGATGTGGGGAGATTCTGGAAGATTATATTTTTGGATTAAACAGAAAGATTTAGAAAATTTAGATTTTGATAAAGCTTGGTTTATTTTACAATGTTATTAAAAAAAACTGGTGGTAACACCGTATATAATTTATTGCTAGTTCTAGCCTACTTACGAAAATCCTCGCGGATTTTCTATTCGGTTTTTATTTGCTAAATTAGGTACTTAAACAACGCAACAAACCATATACAAACACGTTGTAAACAAGCTGAAAAACGAAAACTATGATACATTTGATTTGGTCTATAATAAACGGAATTATTGTTCTTTACTTTCTTTATCTAATTGTTGGATTTATAGCTAAAGGGAAAAAAATATTTAATCCACAATTTAAATTTGTCTCAATCTTTATAATGGTAATCGGAATTGTACAAATAATTTCCGCATCTAATTCAGGAAAAAGCTCAAACCGAATATCAATAACAGAAAACTATGACAGAAAAAATAACTCGGAAATTAAACAAGTAAAATTGGAAGATAATTGGACTTTTGATATAAACATGCTTGTAAAATATTCTATTGAACAGAATGAATATATCCCAATTGAAAGTAACAGTTATTTGACTGGAATTGTGAGCGGTTATATGTGGGAATTTGAGTCAATAAATACGAGTAATTTGAATATGAATGGAAAAGCGGAATTTATTGCTAATGGAATTTTAAAATGGAATCTTTTTGGGATTACTGTTTATAACGAATCAAAAATATTTAGCGGAATTATAGAATGAAAAAAGCCTGTTTACAACACCGTACAAAATTAATTGCTTGTTTTTTGCTTACTTACGAAAATCCTCTCGGATTTTCTTTGTCAGTAATTATTTAGTAAATTTAAGGCTTAAACCACGCAACTAACCTTGTACAAACACGTTATGTTTTATTGCTCAGGAAAATCTAAACGCAGGAAAAAAAAGCTGAACAGTCTCTCGCGAATTTT
>NZ_JBTLRD010000066.1:0-1735 GCF_054584775.1 Polaribacter litoreus
CTCGGAAACGCTAAAGTTTTAGTCTAAATAGCTTTTTTTTCGCTAAATTTACGCAACAAATAATACACCAAAACGTTGGCAAACATTTGAGCGAATGAACAAATCAATTACCTTTCTTCTTCTAATTTCATTTTTGTTAGTTGTAATAAAAATTCAGAACGAATTAAATTGACCGTAACTCATTATGATAATCGAAATGTTGACGAATCGAAATGGAAAGAAATTGAATTAATCAAAGATTCTATAATTGATTTAAAAAAGACAAAAGTTGACTTATATTTCAGTAAAAAAATTGCTAAAACACCATTTTATATGCCAACAAATGGAATTTATAAAGATTCCATAAAAGACAATGAATGCGACTGGAGTATTTATCCAGCAAATGTAAAATGCTATGAGTATGATAACAAAAATCGAGTGAAAAGTATGAGTGTTAACGGTTCTGGAACAATGGGAACTTGGAATTACAAATACGACGAATTAGATAGAATTACTAATATTGAAAAATTAGGAACTAATTACACTATAAAATACGATGACAAATATGGAATTCTAAAAGAAATAATTAAAAGCTCAACAAGTAGTCTAGAAGAAAAAATAGAAATTACGTACGAATAAAAACGATTTGCCAACACCGTGTATAATTAATTGCTTTGGTCGTTGCCTATTTGGAAAATTCCTTCGGAATTTTCTCGCGTTCGTTTTTGTTTACTAAATTAGTTGCTTAAACACGCAACTAACCATACACAAAACCGTTGGCATTCATTAACACGAACCTACTAAATTTCAGTTATTTAAGAAAAATTAATTATTATAAACACAAATTAAAAATTATGAAAAAGAAATTACTTTATTTATTTATTACAATTAGTTCAATCGGTTTTAGTCAAACTTTGGAAACAACTTACACAACGAGTGGATATGATGAAAGAGAAAAACCGAATTTTGCTTTTAACATAGATGGAGAAACTAAATTTTACACATTAGATTGGACTAACAACCAAGTTAATATCTATAATTCATCTCATAATATTTATAAAACTGTAAGTATAAATTTAGAAAGCGGTTATGAAATGAGAGAACTTTATTTACCTACTGACAAATTATTTAATTCAAATTCTAAAATTGAATTTATTATTTTTTCAGTTCAAACTGATTCTCCATATCAACCAAGTTTAAGACTTTTTGACGAAGATGGAACTTTGCTATTTGATTTTGGAAATTCTCGTGGAATTGAATTATTTAAAACTCCAAATGATTCTTATAAATTAATTACAGCTCAATCTACATCAAATGAGAAAGAAATTTCTTACAAAGTTTATTCTCTATCAGGAACATTATCTGTTTCTCAAGAAAATTTATTCAACAAACAGAAAATTATTGGATTTCCAAATCCTTCATCAAAAACTATTAGTATTACAAATCCCTTGAAAAATAACGTAAACGATAAAATTAAAGTTTACGATATAAATGGAAGAAAAGTTCTTGAAAAAACGATAGTCGGAAATGGAGAAAATATTGAATTAGATATATCTTTATTAAGTAAAGGAATTTATAATTATCGAATTCGTGAATTAGGAAACAAATTTGTGAAAGAATAAAAAAATAACGAAATGCCAACACCGTATATAATTTATTGCTGGCTTCTCGCCTACTTACGAAAGTCCTCGCGGACTTTCTTGGTCGGTAATTATTTACTAAATTAGTTGCTTAAAACACGCAACAAACCATATAC
>NZ_JBTLRD010000067.1:0-1669 GCF_054584775.1 Polaribacter litoreus
TTTATCACTTTTTTTAAAAGTATTAGGTTTTCACTACCAAAAATAAACAAACAATAAGCTGCTTCACTAAGCTAAAGGAAGCCACAAAATCTTTAAGAAATCAAGAATTTTGATGAGGTTATTCGCCAATGTATACTAACGTCTTAGGCTATGTTTTAGTTGCGGTTTTGTCTAGCTAAAAGTAAGCAAATAATTACTGAATGGAAAATCCGTGAGGATTTTCCCAAGTAGGCTAGAAGCTAGCAATTAAATATAGCCATTGTTAGGCAACGTTGTTTTTTTCGTAATGTTTTATCTCATTCAATTCAGCCTCTTTTTCAGTCTTTTGATTTTCAATATCAAAGTCATCTTGAATACCAAGCCAGAATTTTGCTGAGTTTCCAAAATACTTACTCAACCTCAAAGCTGTATCTGCTGTTATTCTTCGTTTTCCTTTTATAATCTCAGAAATTCTAGTTTGAGGAATTTTTAAGTCTTTAGAAAGTCGATAAGCAGAAATTTCAAGAGGTTCAAGGAATTCATAAAATAAAATTTCTCCAGGATGAATGTTTGCTAATTTTTCCATAATGTTCATTTTAATGATAATCAATTATTTCAACTTCACTTGCGTTTCCGTTATTCCAAATAAAGATTATTCTCCATTGTTTATTAATTCTAATACTATAAAATTCTTTCAGATTTCCAGTTAATTTTTCAAGTCTGTTTGATGGCGGAATTCTCAAATCTGCCATATCCTGAGAGTTGTTAAGCATTCTCAATTTTCGTCTACCCACATTTTGAATTTCAATCGGTAATTTTTTCACACGGACTCCATTCCAGATTTTTTCAGTTTCTTTCGCCCCAAAAGAAATTATCATATTCTTGTTTTACGTTACTAACGCCAAAGGTAGGTGTTTTTTTTCGTTCCGCAAAATGTTGCCTAACGTTGTTGTGTAAGGAAAGTTGCGTGGTTTAGGCACTAAAGTTAGTAAATAAAACACTAACCAAGAAAATCCGAGAGGATTTTCGTAAGTAGGCTTTTACCAGCAATTTTTTTTACACGGTGTTGTAGGTAGTTTTTTTCAAATTAGCGATATTTAAATCCATAAACTTCTTGTAATTTATGATTCATAATATTGTCAGATGGAAAAACTTTCCACTTTATATTTTCATTTTTTGATTTCAAGAATTTTACAAATTCAACATATTCATTTGATTCAGCTACACTTTGAAATTTCAATTTTTTAATGTTTCCATTTAGTTTGAATTCAATTTTATTCCTTGTTGGGTTTTTAGGTGTAGAAATATATTCAACAGTTAATAATTCAGAATATTCAATCTCAATTTTACTGTTATTGTGAACATATTCAATTCTTATTTTTTCTTTCTCAAATATTATATCAAATACTTTTTTTCTTTGATTTAAAATTATCCAAACACTCAATAAAACACTTCCTATTATTATCAAGATTTGAATTTCAATTTTTTCTACAGAAATTCCTAAGAAAATTCCAATTCCTAAAATCATTAAAGAAGCTATAATAGATTCAAAAAAAGCAAAAGATGAAGATGAACTGTATTTTTTCATTTTGTTAATTACCTACAACGTTTATGTGTATTATTTGTTGCGTAAATTTAGCGAAAAAAAAGCTATTTAGACTAAAACTTTAGCGTTTCCGAGGTTTTTCGT
>NZ_JBTLRD010000068.1:0-1667 GCF_054584775.1 Polaribacter litoreus
AAAATTTATTGCTTTTTCAGGTTTTTCTTACGAAAAACCTCGGAAACGCTAAAGTTTTAGTATAAATAGTTTTTTTTGCTAAATTTACGCAACAAATAATACACCAAAACGTTGCCAATAATTAAGACCAGCATCACGAATGAACGATATTTACGAACCTAAATTTGTCGAAAAACTGTTTGATAAAATGTCAAGTTCGTATTCAAAAGTAAACTATATAACTTCTTTTGGATTTAGTGAAAGATGGCGAAGACAATGCGTAAAGGAAATCCAAATTCAAAAAGGAAAAGTTGTTGTAGATTTAATGACTGGAATGGGAGAATGTTGGAAGCATATTCTAAAACAATCTGACCAAAAGTCAAAACTAATCGGACTTGACTTCTCAACCGAAATGATAAATCGTGCAGAGAAGAATAAAGGACGTTTCGAAAAATCAACAATTGAGATTCTTAAAGAAAACGTATTTGAAAACTCAATTGCAAATGAAACTGCGGACTATGTAATTTCAGGTTTTGGACTAAAGACATTTAATGATGAACAACTTGGAAGGTTAGCAAAGGAAATTGACCGAATTCTAAAGCCAAACGGAAAATTTTCCCTAATTGATGTCTCTGTTCCAAATAGCAAATTTCTAAAACCATTTTATATGTTTTACTTGAAAAATATTATTCCGATTTTAGGAAAATTATTTCTTGGAAGTCCAGAGACTTATAGAATGTTAGGAGTTTACACAGAAGAATTTGGAAACTCAAAAAATGTTCATCGGATTTTTAACAAACTGGAATTTGATGTTGAATACGTGGAATATTTTTACGGTTGTGCAAGCGGAATTAAAGGACTGAAAATAAAATAACTATTGGCAACACCGTATAAAAATAATGCTTAGTTTAGTGCTTAATCAAGAGTCCGTACGCTTTTGTTACGTCTGATTTTCCTGCGGAAAATCCTCGCACACAAAACCGCACTATTCTTATACATAAACGTTGGGCTTCATTTATGAAAAAACTTACAGAGAAAAATATAACCAATTTGAAATCTCAAAGAAGACTGAATGTCCAAGAACAAATTTTACTGAAAAAAAATTTAATTGTTGAAAATACAAAACTTTGGAAAAAGAGTAAGATTGAAAATCAATTGTCTGAATTTTTTAATGAAAAAGGAATTAACTCTGACAAATCAATTATGTTGGAATTCATAGAGGAATATTTTGGAGGAAATACAGTTGAAGGAATTATTTTATCTGAAAATGAAAAATTTTATGAATTTGAAATTGAATTAAACAAAAAAAGAAATGAAATTGTTGAAATTCTCCTATTTGAAGAAATATCTTATAAATTTGAGATAAAAAATAATAAAAAAGGAATTAAAAAAACTAACGGGTTATTAGGAATTGAGGTTTTGAATGAACTGAAAAATGAAAAAAAACGAAAGCCCAACACCGTACAAAATTAATTGCTTACTTACTGCTTACTTACGAAAATCCTCACGGATTTTCTTTGTCAGTAATTATTTACTAACTTAATTGCTTAAACACAGCAACTAATCCTGTACAAACACGTTAGTATACATTGGCGAATAACCTCATCAAACTTCTTGATTTCTTAAAGATTTTATGGCTTTCTTTAGCTTAGTGAAGCAGCTTATTGTTTGTTTATTTTTGGTAGTGA
>NZ_JBTLRD010000069.1:0-1656 GCF_054584775.1 Polaribacter litoreus
AGATACGAAGTTGTTAGATTTTTTGCTTACTTTTAGCTAAACTAAACCGCAACTAAAACATAGCCTAAACCGTTATGCACAACCACCAAACGAACTCATAAAATGGAATGGCTATTTGGAATAAAATATAAAGTTTGGATTATTAACACGAATTCAAAATCGGAATTATATCTATGGGAAAATTTTAAAAATATTTTTCCAAATATCAATTCACTTCTTGAACTTTCTGAAAAACCTGCCTATATTAGAACATTCCAATCATATGAATATGAAAATAAATGGTTAGGTTTTGGTAGAATGAAATGGAATGAAGAAAACAACATAAAATGGACTGAAAAATATAGAAAAGAAATTGATTTAAATAAAAGACTTCAATTTTATTCAACAGAAGTTTGGAAACCAGACTGGAATTTTTGTTGCGAAAACGGAAAAAATCCGAACTTATATTTTAAACTATATAATTATGAAAATTTAGATTATTTAAAAGAGGGAATTATTATTGCAATTCCTAAAAAGTTTGTTCAATTAAATCTGAAAATAATTGAGGAAAATATAGTTGAAATTAAGAACAAAATCAAAAACTCAACAATATCTGAAAAAGAAAGAACTTGGAAACCAAGTGGAAATTTTTTAAACAATATAGAAGATATGAACCCACAAGAAATGAAAAAAATAATTAGTAAAAAAGGCAGTGCATAACACCGTATATAATTTATTGCTGGCTTCTTGCCTACTTGCGAAAGTCCTCGCGGACTTTCTTGGTCGGTAATTATTTACTAAATTAGTTGCTTAAAACACGCAACAAACCATATACAAAAACGTTGTGCGTCATTTGAGGAAACCGAAAAAATGTTGAAAATATTTAAGAAAAATTTAAAATCTGAATATAAGGAAAGACTAACCAAATCTTTCCCGAAAAAACTGCATTCGGACTTAAAAGAAGTTCTGAAAATAATCCCATTTGAAAATAATAAAGTCAAATTATGTGACGGAAAAATTCATCAAGTTGAAAATCTGATTCATGAAAATGAATTGAATTTAACACTTGAAAATGAAACTCTGACAATTCCATACAGACTTTACTTTGACGAGCCAAATCCTGAATTGGAAAAAACATTGACTGATAAACAAAAAGACATATTAAATTGTATTTATTTGCGACATCATAATGGATATTTAAGAGAAAAAAGACTGAATTTGTTATCACAGAATTCGGAGAAATGGACAATTCCATTCATTATTCAATTGATTGGCGAATACGTTTATGAATTGCTTCCAATTATTGACAAAAAAATAAACGAAAACACTTTGGATTATTATGCTGAATTTAGAGCTAAAAACCCTAAATATTGGCAACAGACTGAAAGTAGAATGATAAGCTATTGGAATGAATATTATAGATACAAATTCCCGAAACTGAAAGAATATTTGGGATTTGAAATTGTTAATCGAATAAAAAAACGAACGCACAACACCGTATAAAATTAATTGCTGGTTTTAGCTCACTTGGGAAATTCCTTCGGAATTTCGCCGTTCGTGATTAATCTAGTAAATTAGTCGCTTGAAACACGCAACTAACCTTATACAACAACGTTATGTTTTATTGCTCAGGAAAATCTAAACGCAGGAAAAAAATGCTGAACACTCTCTCGCGAA